>NZ_PSUZ01000014.1:0-103176 GCF_002932095.1 Rathayibacter sp. AY1G1 | reverse complement strand
ACACAGCGGTCAAGAGTGTGATGAGTCACGCCCGAGCAAGCCAGGACCAGCCTGACAGCCGGCACCAGGCCAGCCGAGATCATTAGAGAGTGTGAGGGGATCGCCCCTCGCGGGCCGGCTGGAAGGCCGGCCCTCCCCCACCTGCGACCCCTGCATGTGAGACCGAGATCCGACTGCTGGACGCGGCGGATCTGGGGCACACCGAGATCTGATCGTCGCTGAAGGCCGGGGTCCCGCTCCCGGCCTTCGTCATTTCTGGTCCCCACCCGGAAAGGGGCCGCCGCGGAGGGACATCTGCCCGTTCCTGCACGGATGTTCACGGTAACGTCAGCCGACTCCTCAGCGGCGAGGAGGTCGGCGGGAGCTCGTGCCCCCGCCTGCTGCCGCTCGGGGCACTCAGCGAGGACCGACCCAGAGGACGACCATGCGACGACGACACGCCCTGCTCCCTGGAGCGCTCACCGGACTGCTGCTGGCCTCCGGGCTCGTCGCCGGAGGGCCCGCCGCGGCTCCAGCGGCGGCCGCTCCGGTGGCCCCCGCTCCCGCCGCTCCCGCTCCCGCTCCGGACCGCCCCGTCGCGGCTCCGGACGCCGAGCCCACCGTGATCGAGCCGGAGGCGGACGCGACGACGCAGCAGGCCGCCCTCGCCCTCGACGCCGACTTCGTCGACGTCGAGATCCCGGCGCGCGCCCAGGTGCAGACGCACCGCGTGACGATCGCGCTCGTCGCTCCGCAGGGCACCGTCCCGGGCGGGTACACGACCGCCGACGCCGTCCGCGCCCTCGACCTCGTCGACCGGTTCTACTCCCGCGAGACCAGCGGGGCGATCCGCTTCGAGCTCGACCAGGTCGTCGACTGGCAGGTCGTCGACCAGCCGATCGGCTGCACGAACACGGGCGGACTGCAGGACTGGATCGCGCAGAGGACCGGCTGGCAGCGCGGACCGGGCAAGCACCTGGTCGCCATGGTGCCTGAGGGTGACCCGTGCCCGAACTGGGCCAACGGCGAGCAGTCCGGCGATCCCGATGACGGCGGACGCGCGTTCCAGCCCGGACCGGACGCGTACTTCCTCGCGCACGAGCTCGGCCACAACCTCTCGCTGCCGCACGCCTACAGCGTGAACTGCGCCACGACCCGCGACTACGCCTCCACCCCGCTGCCCGCGGACTGCCGCCGCGAGGAGTACGGCAACCGGACCGACGTGATGGGCGGCGCCTGGTCGTTCCTGCCGCTGTCGTCCCCGTCGCTGGCGCGCCTGGGCACGCTGCCGAACACCCGCCAGCCGGTCTGCGGCGCACCCCGCACCACGACGCTCGACACCCTCGGAGCCGGACCCGCTGGCCGGCGTGCGCTCACCTGGAACGACCCGCAGGACACGGGCATCCGCTACTGGGCGCAGTACAACGACCGCGCCGACACGACGTCCGACGGCGGCGCGTACACGAGTCCCTTCCAGGTGCGCCGCGACGTCTCGGGCGTGCAGATCCTGCGCTCGAACCCGGGCCAGCCGTACGCCGGCGACCTGCTCGAGCGTCCGGGCGACGCGAGCGAGGCGAACGAGTTCGTGCTCGCCGGAGAGAGCGCAGTGCTCAACTCCGGCATGTCCGTGCGGGTCGACCGGATCGACGAGCTCACCCGGACCGCGACGGTCACCGTGACCGTGCCGTGCACCGACTACGTCGGCGACATCGCTCCGCTCGCCTCGTCGACGAGCGCTTCGTACACCTCGCCGTGGACCTCGGTCGGAGCGGTCGCCGACGGCGCCGCCTCGACGATCTGGGGCTCCTGGCCCCGGGTCGGAGAGCAGCACGTCGAGCTGCGCTGGCCGAGCGCCGTGACCGTCGACAGCGCCTCGGTGCTGTTCGCGAGCGACGCGGCCGACGCCGACGGACGCGGGCTGATCCCCGCGCGGTCGTGGCGGGTCGAGCACCTGGTCGGCGACGTCTGGACTCCCGTGAGCGGAGCGGCTCCCGGCCGCGAGCGCGACGTGCTGAACCGCGCGACGTTCGCTCCGGTGACCACGACGGCGCTGCGGCTCGTGTTCACGGCGTGGGGAGCCGGCGAGTACGGCGGGTCCACGGGCGTGGCCGAGATCGAGGTGAACGGCATCGCCCTCGCGGCCTCGGCGGAGGCGCGCGGGACGCTGCAGAGCGTGCCGACCGCGACGACGCGCGACCTCGCGCAGTCCGTGCTGGTGCGCGACTCCTCCGGTCGCGCCCTCGCGGGCCGCTCGGTGGGCTTCGCGATCACCGGGCCGGCGGCCTTCGAGAGCGGAGCGACGACCGCCGCGGTGCTGTCGGGCGCCGACGGCGTCGCCGCGCTCCCCCGGATCCGCACCGGCTCCACCGCCGGCACCGTCTCGATCACCGCGCGCGTCGACGGCGTGACGACGGCGCTGGCCGGAGCGAGCGTTGCGCCCGGCGCCTCCGTCACCGCGAAGGCGACCTCGCGGCTGATCCTCGGGAAGGTCGTCGTCACGGTGACGGCGACGAACACCGGCCGCGCGGCCGCCGATCTGACCGTCGTGACGCCCTACGGCACGGCGTCCTCGGCCGCGGTCGCCCCGGGCGCCACGGTGACCAAGGTGTTCCGCACGGGCAAGAGCTCGATCGCCGCCGGCACCGGCACGGTCACGGCCGTCTCGGGCGCCTCGCGCGCGAGCGTCTCGGTGGTCATCCCGCGCGCGTGACCGGGACGGGGGCTGCCCGCCCGCCAGGACGACTCCGTCCGGGCGGGCGGCTGCTGTTGGCGTCGAGGTGACGCGCCCGGCGACGTGCCGCGGCGGAGTGATCGGGGGACACGATGAGGCGGACGACCGCAGGGATCGCACTGGCAGGAGCACTGCTGCTCGCCCTGACGGGATGCGCGGGCGGAGGCGGGACGGTGGGCGAGGTCCGACTTGTAAGCATGACAACAAGTCAGCGCGGCCCGCTCGTCAGAACAGAGGAGGGAGCTGCCCTGAGGTGAGGATCAGCCGCAGCCCGACCGCGAGAAGAGCGCCCGTCGCGATGACGACTCCGACGATGAGCCGCCGCTCAGCGGCGCTGTCCGCCGCGGCGATCCGGTTCGCTCGGATCGCCTCCTCCTGCTCGATCAGGCGGCGGCTCGTCTTCCGACTCAGCCCCGTCAGCCGCTCGCCGTGCAGGCGCACACGGTCGGCCTCCTGCTGGAGTCGGCCGCTGGACAGGCGCGAGAGCTGATGAGCCGCGCGCGCGGCCCCGGGCCGCTCATCGACACGGCTGCGCTCGATCACGTAGTCACCGCCGGGATGAGGAACGCGATCAGCGCGGCGGCGTGGTCGGTGCCGTCCTCCCGGACGGGGAACCCTCCGAGCACCCACACCCCGGGGAGGGTGAGCGTGTTGCGGACGCCCGCGAGCAGCCGTTCGGTGCTGTAGCTCTCGTGCTCCTCGTAGTAGTTGCGCTCGAACGCGACGATGAGGCCGATCTGCTCGGGCGTCGCGCATCCGGTGTCGGCGTCGATGACCGGTGCGGTGCGGGCGGGGTCCGGGGTGAGGAACGCGATCAGTGCGGCGGCGAGGGCGGAGCTGTCGTCCTCGACGGGCTCGGCGCCCTGCAGGGCGTGGGCGTTGCGGACGGCGGCGAGCATCACGTCGTCGCTGTCGTCGGCGTTCTGGTCCCAGTGAGCGCGCTGGTCGGTGATGATGAGGGCGACCTGATCGGGGGTCGCGAGGCCGGTGTCGGTGTCGGTGCGGTACATGGTCTGTTCCTCTCAGCGGGTTGCGGCCAGCGCGGTGTTGATGTCGACGGTGATCCCGCGCTCCGCGAGGCGGTCGAGGGTGGCGGGCTCCTTCGCGATCTGCTGCCAGCCCTCGGGCGAGATGACGACCGCGGGATCCCCGTCCGCGTCGTTGAAGACGACACAGGTGCGCGAGTCGAGAACGGCCCCGGTGCGCGGGCAGAGGATGTTCTTGCTGACGAGGTAGGTGACCGTCTGGTCACGGAGGATCGCTTCGAGGGTGTCCATGTGTGTTGCTCCTGCTCCTGGCTGATCGTTTTTCTTTGCCTCTCCGGCGGGGAAAACCGTTTGAGTGGAGCCGGCGGAGTGACACCGATCACGGGCGAAATAAGCCCGTAGGGCGCGTCCGGGATCGGTGGCACGCAGCCGGTGGAGCGAAATAGGTTGGAACCGCGGAGAGGTGAAGATTCTCAATCAGGTTTGTCAAGCCAGCGGGGGTGGTCTGGCTCGGTTGTTCTTCCTTCTCTCCCAGCGTTTTTTTGCCTGGAAGGCACGTAGTGCCGAGCAGGGTCGGAGGTGGGAGCGCAACCCGGAAGGCGGAGGAGGAGAGGTTGTCGGCGCGATGTGAGGGAGCGCAGCGACCGCGTGCCGAGAACGTCGGAGGAGCCGGCCGCGCAGCGGCTTGCGTGGACGCCGCAGGCCCGTACGTTGCCGAAGGCTTCCAGGCAAAAATGCGCACAGCGCACAGCACCGCGTCGACCGGAGGTCGGCGTCCATGTCGGTGCCCGCGTCCGAGATCGTCTGCGCACCAGGGGCGTGCTGCTCCATCGGGCCGCACGTGCTGCCTTTGTATGCAGTGCGTACCGCTGAGAAGCCGCATATCTCCGCGGAGTAGGCCGGTTCCGCCGCGCCACGGGTGCGAGCATGACCGTAGGAGGCCTGGATGCGTGACGCGGTGATGGTCGTCGAAGACGACGTCGAGATGGGCGAGCTCATCAAGCGGGGCCTCACCGGCGACGGCTACGACGTCGACCTGTTCTCGAACGGGGTCGACGCGCTCAATTCGGCGCGCGAAGCGGACTACTCCGCGGCGATCCTCGACGTGATGCTCCCGGGGATGAGTGGCTTCGAGATCTGCCGGCACCTGCGCGCGAGCGGTGCCACGCTCCCGGTGATCATGCTCACCGCCCGCGACGCCCTGCAGGACCGCGTGTTCGGCCTCGACGCGGGCGCCGACGACTACCTCGCGAAACCGTTCCACTTCGAGGAGCTCTCCGCCCGCCTCCGAGCGATGATCCGCAGAGAGCACCTCACGAACCGGGCACCGGTCGTGCTGGGAAATCTGCGCGTCGACCCCTACGCGCACGCCGCGACGGTCGACGGCGCCGTCCTGCCTCTGAGCCCCAAGGAGTTCGGCGTCCTCCGCGCGCTCGCGGCGCGCGCCGGGGACTTCGTGCCGCGGGAGGAGATCCTGCTCGAGGTGTGGGGGTCGGCGGAGTTCGTGGACCACAACATCGCGGAGCAGTACATCAGCTACCTCCGCCGCAAGCTGGCCGCGGGCGGGGCGTCGGTCGAGATCCTCACCCGACGGGGTGCGGGCTATCGCCTCGGGGTGACGCCGTGAGCTGGCGGTCCCTGTCGATCCGGGTGCGGATCACGGTGTCGAGCCTGCTGGTCGCGATGCTGTTCTTCGGGATCGTCGCGGTCGTCGTGCGCGAGCAGCTCGATCACATCCTCGATGCCTCCACGATCGAGCTGGTCCGCTCGGGAGCGTCGCAGGCGCTGATCGAGGAGAGCCGCGACACCGCCGAGGCCGTCGTCGGCGGCGTCAGCACGACGCTCCTGATCGCCCTCGCGATCCTGTTCGTCGCGTTCGCTGTGACGTCCTGGGTCCTGGTCGGCCTCGCGCTGCGCCCCGTCGGCAGGATGCGCGCGATCGCCGACCGGCTGCGCCAGGGACGCTCCACCGAGCTGCTCCCGGTCGGGCCCGCCCGCGACGAGCTCTCCGACCTCGCCTCGACCCTGAACGCGCTGATCGCGGACCTGCGGGAGTCGGCGGACCGGGAGCGGCGGCTCGTCGCCGACGCGAGCCACGAGCTGCGCACCCCGCTCGCCGCGCTGCGCACCCGGCTCGAGCTCGCTGAGCGGGTCCGCGACGATCCGGCGGCTCTCTACGCCGATGTCGTCGACGCGCGCCGCTCGATCGACCGCCTGCAGTCCCTGACGGACGGGCTGCTGATCCTGTCGAGGATCGACGCGGGCATCGCTACCGGCGACGCCTCCTCGGCGGCTCTGCGGGAGGAGGTAGCCGACAGCGTCGACCGCGCCCGGATGCTCGCCCGCGAGCGGGACCTCGCGATCGACTTCGTCGCCCCCGCCTCGATCGTCGCCGCCCGGTACCCGATCTCCCCGACCGATTTCGGCCGGATCCTGGACAACCTGCTCGCGAACGCCGTCACTGCGACGCCCGACGGCGGCAGCGTCAGCGCGACCCTCGTCGAGCGCGCCGAAGAGATCGTCCTCTCCGTCGACGACGACGGCCCGGGCGTTCCTGACGCGTTCCTCGCGGTCGCGACTGACCGTTTCACCCGCCCGGATGCCGCCCGCTCCCGCGACGGCGGCGCCGGCCTCGGGCTCGCGATCGTCGCCGGTCTCAGCCGCGCCGCCGGCGGCGAGCTCCGACTCCGCAACCTCGCCCCCCACGGCCTCGGTGTCGACGTCCGCATCCCCGCGACGCAGCCCCACCCGACCTCTCGCAAGGAGAACCGATGATCGACCCCCAATCCCTCCTCGACGGCGCCGGCCCCTGGGCGATCGCCCTGGTCTGCCTGATCGCCTTCGTCGAGACGGGCCTGCTGATCGGGTTCTTCCTCCCCGGTGACACCCTCCTCTTCTTCACCGGTGTCTTCGTCGCGACCGGCGTGATCTCCCTGCCGGTGCCGCTGGTGATCCTGATGGTCGCCGCCGCCGCGTTCCTCGGCGACCAGCTCGGGTTCGTCATCGGCCGCGCGAGCGGGCCGCGGATCTTCGAGCGCAAGGACAGCGGGCTCTTCAGCCGCTCGAGCGTCGCCCGCACCCAGTCGTTCTTCGACCGGTTCGGCGGCTGGGCGGTCACCATCGCCCGCTTCGTGCCGGTCGTGCGCACCTTCGCCCCCGTCGCCGCCGGCGTCGGGAAGATGCACTACGGCCACTTCGTCGGCTTCAACGCCCTCGGCGCCGCCGTCTGGTCCACCGGCGTGATCCTCCTCGGCTTCTTCCTCGGGCAGATCCCCGGCGTCGCGGACTTCGTGGGGAAGTACATCGACATCGTCCTCGTCGGCATCGTCGTTCTCAGCCTCGCCGGCATCGCCCTCACCTACTGGCGGCAGAAGAACCGCGCCGGACGCGACGCCTGAGCCCAGCGCTCAGGGGGTCGCCGTGACGGCCGCGCGCGGTCGGCGGAGCGCGATCACCGCGACCAGCTGCAGGAACACCGCGAGGGCCGCGAGCGTGACCGGGCCGGTGCCCAGGCCCAGGCCCTTCCGGTCGACCGGATCCGCGAGCCAGTCGCAGACCGAGGCGCCGAGCGGTCGCGTGACGACGTAGGCGGCCCAGAACGCGAGGACCGCGTTCCGCCCCGTGAACCGGTGCGCGAGCGCCGGCACCGCGATGACCGCCGCGAACAGGACCGCGGACGGCAGGTAGCCGAACCCGAGCGTCGACGCGGTCAGATCGCCCGCGGCCGTGCCGAGCGCGAAGGTCCCGGAGACGGCGAGCCAGTAGAACGCGGCCCGGCGCGGCGTCGTGATCGAGTGGATCGACAGCGTCCGCTCCACCCGCCACCACACGACGAAGACCGCCGCGAGAGCCAGCGCGAACCCGAGAGTGGAGACGAGATACGGGACCCCGGCGACCACGTGCAGCACGTCGGCGGCCATCGTGCCGAAGACACTCACCATCAGCACGGCCAGCCAGTACACCCACGGGATGTACCGGCGGACCGCGAACTGCAGCCCGAGGGCCGCGAGGAACGCGAGCCCGGTCGCGCCGACCACGATCACCGGGTCGAACGCGGTCGCGAGGAAGTCCGACGCCGTCTCGCCCATCCCCGTCGTCAGCACCTTGAGGATCCAGAACAGCGCCGTCGCCTCGGGCACCGTCGAGGCGGCGTACCGGCCGGCGACGAGATGTGAGCGGATCCGAGGGAGCGGAGGGCGGCGCTGATCGGTGAGGTGCATCATGCCGCCATGCTCGGGCAGCCTGCGGTACCCGGGGCTGGGGGCTTCGCCGGGTCCGTTGAACAAGCGCACAGCGACCCGCTCACCGGCAGCGCTGCCCGCTGCCTTCCGCCGTCATCTGGTCGGACGGTGCCCGGAGAAGCGCCGCCAACGGAACGACGGTGATACAGCACGTTCGGTGTGCAGCCTGACCGCGAGCGGCGCCCAGACGATCAACGCCACCCCGGCGCCCAGGAGCAGCCCGCCGACGGTGTCGGAGATCCAGTGCGCACCGAGGTAGGTGCGGCTGAGCATCATCGCCACCGTGTAAAGGGCTCCGGCGATGCGGACCCACCACAGCGGGAAGACGATCGCGAGGACCATCGCGGTCGAGGCGGCGTTCGCGCTGTGGCCGGAGGGGAACGAGCCGAAGTCGGCGTTCACGAGGATCTCCAGCGGCCGCGGACGACCGACAGCGTTCTTGAGGATCTGCACCAGCAGCCCGCTCAGCGGCGCGGCGATCGCGAAGTACGTCGCCGCCCACCGACCCCGCCAGACCAGCAGCCCCACGAACACGACGAGCGGAATCACGATCGTGCCGACGATCCCGCCGCCGAGGCTGTTCATCACCAGCGACGGCACCAACCAGAACGTCGACCGGTGCTCGATGATCTCGTTCATCCAGGCGGTGTCGAACCCGAACGGCTTGTCGTGCTCCCGGTAGAAGATCAGCGCGGCCAGAAGTCCCGTGAGCAGCACCGCGAGGCCCGCCGAGATCAGCGGCCAGCGTCGCGCCGCCCGATAGGCGATCGCACCATCGGCCAGGGGTCCGCTGTTCGGCATCAGTTCCGTCCTCCTCGCTCGGCGCGCAGCACGCCGGAGGAGTCCACGCTACGAATGCGCGGGCTCCGGGTGCGGAGGATTCCCCCGCATCCGTTGTGAAAGCACAGAACCTGAGCCCATCGGCTCGGTACCGACCTGGTCGAACCGCGGAGCTTCGGGTCGTTGTGAGCAAACACAACGCAGCACGGCGCATCCCGAGCCGCCGCCCACGTCCCGGCTGGGACTCTGCGGGCATGGACATCTCAACGACGGCAGCACCGTCCCGCGGCCGGCGGCTGCTCAGCAAGGTCCCCGAGGTCACGATCTGGTTCTGGATAATCAAGATCCTCTGCACCACGGTCGGTGAGAGCTTCGCCGACTGGATCAACATGGTCCTCGGCGTCGGCCTCATCGCGACGGCTGTGATCTTCATCATCGTCACCGCGGTCGTGCTCGCCGTGCAGATGCGGCTGCGACGCTACGTGCCCGCCGCGTACTGGCTGACTGTCGTGGTGATGAGCGTCACCGGCACCCTGCTCACCGACATCCTCACCGACCAGCTCGGAGTGCCTCTCTGGGCCAGCTCCCTCGTCTTCTCGCTGCTGCTCGTGATCGTGTTCGGCGTCTGGTATTCGAAGGAGCGCACCCTCTCGATCCACAGCATCGACACCACCCCGCGGGAGGCGTTCTATTGGGTCACCGTCCTGGTCACCTTCGCGCTCGGCACCGCCCTCGGCGACTGGACTCTCGAGCTCACCGGCTGGGGCCCTGGCGTCTCGATCCTCCTGCCCCTCACGCTGCTCGCGATCGTCACCGGCCTCTGGCGCTACGGCGCGAACCCGGTCCTCGCGTTCTGGATCGCCTACATCCTCACCCGCCCCCTCGGCGCCAATATCGGCGACTGGCTCGGCCTGTCCCCCGACGAGCAGGGCCTCGGGCTCGGCACCTTCGTCACCAGCATCATCTTCCTGCTCGCGATCCTCGCCACCGTCGTCTACCTCTCCCTCAGCAAGGCCGATGTCGACAAGGGCGCATCCGAGCACTACACCACGCCAGTCGCCCGCGAACGCCGTTCACTCGTCGCCTTCGCGGTCCTCGCCGTCGCCGTCGTCGGGCTGCTCGCCTTCACCAACAGCCAGCCGCACACCAGTCCGGCACCGGAAGGCGCAGCCCCGGCCTGCGATGCGTCGGGAACGCTGTCCGCAGCTGACGCGAAGGCATCCGTTCAGACCGACTTCCCCTCCGCCGACGTGCAGAACTTCCAGACGATCACCGCCGACACCCTCGCCCTCGTCACCAGCGGCGATCAGGCCGGCGCGAAAGCCCGCGCCACCGACCTTGAGACCGCCTGGGACGACGCGGAGCCCGCACTGAGCGCCGCGAACTGCCAGACGTGGACCTACGTCGACCAGCAGATCGACCCCGTTCTCTCCTCCGTCCGCGCCGGCAGCCCCGACCCGGTTGTCGAGAAGACGAGCATCCAGGACCTGCTGACCACTCTCGCCGGACGCTGACATGAGGCGTCAAGGTTTTCTTTTGCGACCCGAATCTGGCCTCCTCCGACCAATTGATCACTGCCGCCCTGCCCTGCCGCCGCCGCAGCGGCATCAGCGCGACTCAACACATCGATCGGAACCGGTCGGTGACAAATCGGTCCGCTACTGAACCCATGCTCGAGCTCGTAGACGCACTCCGAGCACACGGGGCTGCCGACCAGGCCGGCGTCCGCGAGGTGCTCCACCCAGGGGTGCGAGCACTCACCACAAACCTCAGCGAGCAGAACCCGGAACCGGGCGCGGCGCGAACGGCGAGCGTCAGCTCGCCGGCGCCACTGCGAGAGGCCGACCATCACGTGAGCGTAGCGAGCGCGCCACCAAGCAATCGCGCGCTTCGCCTCATCCGCATCGCCTCTGGCGTCCCGTTTGGGGATTCCCATACGGACGGTAACTAAGGATCTATCCGGCGGTGATCAGCTCGCCGGGCGCACCGAGAGAAGCGAGGTCGACATCGCCCTGTGACGTCAGGAGCTCTCCGCTGATCCCGTCGTAGACGGCGGTGAAGACGTCCACCCGATGGAGGTCGAAGCCATAGGGCACGTCTGTTCTCTCCGCGGGCGCGTGCACGGTCAGCGCCCAGACCGGCTCGTCCTGCGCGACCCAGTAGTGGTCCGCGAGAGCGGGGTCATACGCGGCGAGCTCCTCGTACGTGGTTCCGACCGCGTAGATCGGGTACTGCTTCTTCTCCTCCGCACTGAGCGTCGAGAGGAGTCTTCCGGTGCCGTTGGCCAGGTGGAGCGCCGGATTTGTCAGCTGCTGGACGTCGATGATCGGCCCCTCAGAGGCGGCGGCGGCGATGGGGGTGCCCGGCGGGCCCTCTGTCGGGACGGTGGGTGTCAGGGCCTCCGTCGTCTCTGTTGGTTGGGCAGGCGTCTCGGTGGAGATGGGGGTCGTGCTGGCGGTGGCGTCGATGGTGACGGGGCCGGAGCGGATGCGCATCGTCGTGGAGGTCAGGGTGAGGCTGACGTCCTCGGTGCCCAGGACGTCCATCAGCCACTGCTCTCGTTCGCCGGCGGCGTCGAGGCAGCCGACGTACGTCGTCGCGGGGCTTCCGATGACGACCCATACAGAGGTCTGCAGGCCGGCGGACTGGAGGTCGTAGGTGAGCGTGTTGCAGGGACCGTCGACGCTGAGCTGCGACCGGCCGTCGGTGCCGGTGATGCGAAGGCTGACGGGGTGATCGAGCAGCCATCCGCCCGATCCCTGGTCACCGACGACCGAAGTGGTCTCGTAGACGAGCCTGGTCGCGACTTCGGCGCCGAGCAGTTCACCCGGCACCTGCGACGTCGGTGGGGAACCGGGGCTGTCGGCACTCGTCGCGCATCCACTGACGAGGAGCGCCGCGGAGAGGCAGAGGATGGTGAGGGCGAGTGTTTTCGTGCGTCGGAAGGTCACTGGTCGACTCCGGTCCGCGTCGCGGGCGGGTTGGTGCAGTCGACTGTGGTGGGCAGTCCCGTGAAGATCTCGATCCGGCCGCCCTCCCGGCACACCTGGGTTCCTGCGAGGGAGAACAGGGCGGCGTCCGTTCCGTCTCCGTTGGTGCCCGCGAGCGCAGCGCACGCCGCGGCGAGCGACGCAGTGGAGTGTTCTGCGGGTGTCTGGATCTCGCCCGACAGGGCAACGCCCTGACCGTCCGGTTCCCAGCAGGTGACGGGCGCTGCGACCGGAGTGCCGCGCTCGGTCGTCACCGCCGTGAGGACTGCCGCGCTGAGGACGGCGCCGGCGATGCCGGCGAGCGTCACCGCCGCGGCCTGGCGAAGACGTCGGCGGCGGCGGATGCGGTGCGCGAGGCGTGCGCTGATGCGCTCGAGCTGCTCATCGCTCAGGTCACGACTGTCCATGGTCCTCTGTCCGTTCCGTCAGGGCTCTCGTCACCGATGCCCGTGCCCGCGAGAGGCGATTGCGGACAGTCCCGTGGGACAGGCCGAGGGAGCGAGCGGCATCGCTGTAGCTGAGGTCGTCCTCGATGCACGCCGTCCAGATCGCCCGGTCCGTCGCGCTCATCTGCTCGACCAGACGCCGCACGTCGAGCAGCCGGTCGCTCGTCTCCGCGTCGACGCCGCGAGAGGCGGTGTCGTCGGAGAGGGGCAGGTGGCGTCGGCGCTGCTCGCGGCGATTGGTCGAGAAGCTGAGGTTGCGTACCGTGACCAGCAGCCAGGGCAGCACCGACTCCCCCACGATGCGCACGCTCGTGCGGCGCTTCCAGAGCAGGAAGAAGCTCTCCTGAACGACGTCCTCCGCCTGGCCGGCGTCCGCGAGGAAGCTTCCCGCGGCGCGGTAGACCGCGCGGCCGTGCATCCGGAAGAGAACGTCCAGCGCCGACGGGTCACCGCCGCGAAGTCGATCCACCAGCGTCGCCTCAGCAGCACCGACCACCCGACATCACCCCCTCAGTAGTGAATGCCCTCAGAGCACCGTTTCGTCTCAGGCGTCATTAACGAACTTTGTCAATTCGACAGTGCCTCTGTGACCTATCCCCTACCGGACGCGCGCCAGATCATCATCCGCGCGCGACGGTCGGCCTGGCATCGCGCCGCCGTGATCATCGCTCGGGAGTCGAGGGACGGCCTTGAGGCATGTGGGAGGCGATGGCCGCGAGGGCGAAGCCGACGAGTGCGGTCGGCAACGCCAGGATGCACCAGACGATTTCCCACCCGTGGTGAGCATGGGCCCCGCTTGTCGCGCGAATGACGGTGAGGACCCAGACGCTGATAGCGCTGGTGAGGGCGACGATGCCAGCCGCGAGGAGGAAGGCTTTCCCTGCTGCGGCCTCCTCGTCGGTGGGCATCAATCCCATGCCGATTCCTCTCTCGCTGATGGAGAGGTAGGTCAGCACGACGGGCGCGACGATCATCCCGAGGACGGCGATCGCGGCGATCACCGGACTCAGGGGTCCCTTCCGAGCGACGTCAACCACGCAGTGCACACTATCCGCGCGTCGCTAAGCCCCCCCCTGCGAGCGGGCCGCTCGTCGTCCGGCATGGAGACGCCCTGCCGGACGCCCGCTGGATCATCCCCATACGGGACGCGCACAAGGCGCTCGGGTTCGCGAGACTGAACTGATGTCGGGGTTGCTGGTCATCGATCTCGTGTCGCGCGTGATCAGAGCACGCTGCGGCCGAGCCGCGGCGCACGAGAGGTGACGCGCCCGACGTCGGGAATCAGCACGCCTCATGATTCACGGCGACGGAGAACAGGACATCAACCGGCCGATCTGCGGCGTCGGCTCAGTGCCCAGACGAGCGCGCCCGCGAGGAGCACCGCGCAGGTCAGCCCGGCGACGTGCAGGACGAGCGACGGCATTCCGTTCTCGGGGAGCAGGAAACCGTACGGCACCCACCCGTCGGTCGCTCCGCGGACGAGCACGACGACGACCCAGACGATCGGGTAGGGCAGGACGACCCACAGCCGGCGCCAGGAGAGCGGTCCGCGATCGTTGACGACGATCCAGTCGAGGAGGACGAGCGCTGGGAGCACCACGTGCAGGACGGCGCTGACCCAGGGCGGGGCCGTCCCGGTACCGGGGACGAGGGTGTTGTAGATCACGGCGACGACGATCGAGTAGGCCGTCGCCGCGCCGCGGACGTAGCTCAGCCACACCGGCGTCGGGCGGCGGGCGAGCGCGACCGATCCGGCGACGATGAGCACCGCGCTCGCGAGGAGGCTGGTCTGGTTCGTGAAGTAGCCGAAGTAGTCGAACGGATTCGGGTCGCCGGCCGCGATGCTCAGCGCGTAGGTGTGGAGGATCACCGCGACGGCGGCTGCACCGACGGCGATGCGCGCTACACCCACGAATGGGCGGGTCGGTGCCGGGGAACTCATCGGGTCAGCCTAGGAGCCGTCGGGCTTCCTGATGACCCGCAGCAGACACTCCTTTTCGGAACGGCGCTGAGTCGCTCAGGCCGAGAGGCGACCACCAGGAAAGTGGTGACGTCGCTCAGCCTGATCCGGTGGGGACGTTCTCGAAAGTGCGCAGCACGGTCGCGATCGCGGCATGCCTGATGGTCGTGACGGGGTGCACGGCGCAGCCTGCACCGTCGGCCCGCCTCTGGCGACGAACACGGACGACGGCTTCGCCACGTCACTGGCCGGCGACCTAGGCGTAGCGACGTTCACCGGGAGCGACGGGACCACCGGCGAGCGGGTAGAGGCGCTGCGAGCATCCGGCTCGCATGCGGTCGGTGACCGGTTGCGACCAGCCGAGGACGCCAGAACCGTGCGGGTGCGTGGAGGGGAACGCATCGTCGTCGACGGGCCGTCCATCGACGGTTCCGGGCAGGTGGCCGGTTTCGACATCGTCGAGGCTGATGATCTCGACGCGGCGATCGCGATTGCCTCCGAGCATCCGATGGCGCGTTTCGGGCTCGTCGAAGTGCGACCGGTGTGGCCCTTCTAGAGGGTGGGCTGACGGCGTCGGCGCCGGCGTCATCCGCGCGCCCTGCGACGCTCCGCGGGCCTTCCAGCAGAAGGCGCAGCAGCTGCGCCCCGACCTGAGCATCCTCGCCCCCGACATCCTGGAACGCCGTCTCCTCTTGCCAGACGTCGAGTAGTGGCCGCGGAAGTGTCCAGCCGCACGTGCGGCGCGGCGCTCCCCATGAACACGATGACCGGACACGAAGTGCCCGGTCTGGCGTGTCAGGCGAGGGTGAGGAAGAGCTTCTCGAGCTCTTCCACGGTGAGCTTGCGCGGAGAGGCGTCAGCCGCGACGTCGTCGGCGGAGTCCGCGTCATCGGTGATGAGGCATTGACGCATGGCGGTGGAGATGATCGCGAAGCCGGCCCGA
The DNA here is from genome assembly GCF_002932095.1 of Rathayibacter sp. AY1G1. Lineage (NCBI taxonomy): Bacteria > Bacillati > Actinomycetota > Actinomycetes > Micrococcales > Microbacteriaceae > Rathayibacter > Rathayibacter sp. AY1G1. The sequence continues at coordinate 88,120 of NZ_PSUZ01000014.1, read as the reverse complement.
TCCAGAGCGCTGGAGACGGCGGAGAGCTGGGTGACGACGTCTCGGCAGTCACCGCCGCTCTCGACCGCGCTGATCACGGCGGTGAGCTGCCCCTGCGCGCGCTTGAGGCGGTTCACGATCTTCCGGATGGCGTCCGTGTCGTGGAGTTGGCCAGCGGTGTCGGTCATGCTCGTTCTTCCTGTTCGCGGCGCGGGAGGCGCGTCGAGTGCTGTGATGCTGCGGGTGAGCGTCAGCTTCCGGATCAGAGTACCCCTGGGGGTATCAGCGCGGAGACTGTGACGCGATTCTCGATCGCTTGTCCGTCTCATTGCCGGAGCGTCAGCGGGTGAGGAGTCCCGCGATGCTGACGGACGCGACGAACACGGCGACGACAAGGACGAGTACGGCGAACACGATCTTGACGGTTCTGTCCGGGAGGCGGGAAGCATAGCGGGAGGCGATGAGGGATCCGGTGATCGCGGCGCCGCTGAACAGGAGGATGGCGGGCCAGTCGAGGGTGGCGCCAGGGAGGTGGGCGCTGAGACCTGCGACTGAGTTGATCACGATGATGACCAGCGAAGTGCCGACCGCGGTGCCGGCGGACAGGCCGAGAAGGAGGATGAGGGCGGGGGTGATGAGGAATCCCCCGCCGATGCCGAGCAGGCCCGTGAGGAATCCGACGACCAGGCCGACTCCGATCGCGCGGAGCGCGTAGAGGCGGACCCGGTGATCGTGTCCGGTGGGTGGGGCGGTGAGCATGCGGATGCCGGCAGCGACCATGAGGGCTGCGAAGAGCAGCATCAGCACGTCCGGATCGAGGACCTTGTTGATCTGGGAGCCGACCCACGCGGCAGGGATTCCTGCGGCGCCGACGAGGGCGGCGGTGCGCCAGTCGATCGCACGGCGCAGTCGAGGGATCACGGCGGAGAGCGCGGCAAGCCCGACCACGATCAGGGACGCGGGGACGGCCTCGTCGGTCGACAGTCCGACGCCGTAGACGAGGGCGGGGACGGCGATGATCGAGCCGCCGGCGCCGACCAGGCCGAGGACTGCTCCGATGAGGAGGCCGAGAGGGAGGGAGATGAGGCTCATGCGCTCTTCCGGATTGTCGGGTGGGTGAGGGCACTCTCCGCGAGGTCGGCGAGGGCCGCGGCGGCGAGGATGCCGGAGTGGCGGCGCACCACCTCGCCGCGGCGCAGGAGGAGGACTGTTGGGATGGACCGGATTCCGGCTGCTCGAGCGAGAAGCGGTTCGGCTTCGGTGTCCACGGTGGCGAAGAGGATTGCCGGGTAGTGCTCGGAGAGGCTCGCGAACACGGGTGCGAAGGCTCGGCAGGGTCCGCACCAGCTCGCCCGGTAGCTGATGAGGGCGACGTCGTGCGCTGTCGTGGCGGCGTCGAAGGTGTGCGTGGTGAGGGTGTGGACGGTCATCGATCCGAGGTCAGGTGATGGGGAGGCCGGCGAGGGTCCAGGCGTCCATCCCGCCGGCCATCGTGTCGGCGGTGAAGCCGGCGCCGGCGAGTGCGGCCGCTGCGGCGGCGCTGCGTCTTCCGCTGCGGCAGACGACGATGATCGGCTGAGTGGCCGAGAGCTCGGAGAGGCGCTGCCCCAGCTGCCCCATCGGCACGTGCAGTGCGCCGGGGATCATGCCGGTGGCGACCTCGTCGTTCTCGCGGACGTCGAGGATCTGGCTCGTCGGACGACGACGGTCGGCTTCGGTGACGGTGATCTCGTTCATCAGTTCTCCTTCAAGTAATGAGCGGGGTAATGCCTCACTGGGAGGGGTCAGCGGAGGGGTTCGCCGGCGGAGCGCCAGGCGGTGATCCCGCCGCGCAGGGAGTGGGTGCTGTAGCCGCGGTCGGCGAGAAGGCGAGCCGCGGATGCGGAGCGGACGCCGGACTGACACATGAGCACCACGGGACGGTCCTTCCGGATGCCTGCGCTCGTGCTCTGCAACGTGTCCAGAGGGACGTGCTCGGCTCCTGCGGCGTGGCCGGTGCGCCATTCCTGTGCGGTGCGCACGTCGACCAGGGTGGCGCCGAAGAGCACGAGCTCTTTCGCCTGCGCGACGGAGACAGTGCGGGACGAGCGGCGGAACAGGCGGTCGAGAAGACCCATCAGGCTGCGCTCCGGACCGGGATCTGGGTGATGGCGCCGGTGGCTGTCGGCTCGACGGCGGCCTTGTTCCACGGCAGTCGTCCGAGGACGGAGGCCATCGGGCAGCTGTTCACCGCGGCCGAGAACGTCAGGCCCGCGCCGATCGCGCCGGACAGCAGACGCAGCGGAGAGCCGATGACGCGTCCGCCGACAAGACCCAGGAGGACGAGGACGCCGGCGGCGAAGCGGACCTGGCGATCCATCGCCCATCGTTCAGCGCCTCGGACGACGTCGCCGCCGGCGGCGGCGTAGCCGGGCACTCCGTCGGCGAGGACGTAGGCGCCGGTGAGGCCGGTCGCGGCCAGGCGCTGTCGAGCCTGCTCCGCACGGACCCCGGACTGGCAGGCCAGCACGACGCGGCTTCCGAGGCGCTCGGCGAGCTGGTCGGCGTGCTCGGACAGCAGCGGCAGGGGCACGTTGAAGGAGCCGCGGATGTGCAGCGACTCGAACTCCGCTGCGGAGCGCACGTCGATGACGAGCAGGTCCTCGTGCTCGCTCACCCACTCCTGGAGAGTGCTCGAGTCGACGGTGAGAGGGGAAGAAGTGGTCGTCATGGTTGCCCTTTCGAGAGCGCGGAAACACCGAAGGCGGGCGTCGCCGATGGTGGGAAGCGAAGAGGTAGGCCGTGGCCGGCACGGGTGAGATGCCGGGCGGCGGGGCCCGGCAGCCCGGCGAGGGGACACTCGCGCTCGGGCCGGTGTCCGCCCGCCGCGCCCGAGTTCGGGCGCGTGAGTAGGACGCGCCAGGGTGGGGCGCGGCGGGCGGGACGCCGTGAGGAGGGTGTGTCAGGCGGTGGGTGCGTCGGCGTTCTGCTGCGCGCGGGAGTAGCCGAGGTAGCTGCCCTCGATCTCGATGACGGGGAACCCGGCGCGGCGCAGCGCCTGGCTGGCGATGATGTTGCGGGCGCCGCTCTGGCAGTAGCTGATGATCGTGCGGTCCTTCGGGAGCCGGTCGGTCTCCCACAGCACGCGTCCTGCGCCGATCCGGGTCGCTCCGGGGACGTGGCCGGCGGCGTACTCGCTCGCTTCGCGCACGTCGAGCACGAAGGCGTCCTCGATGTCCGCGACCTCGTCGGGGGCGATGGTGGCGGAGGGTCGCGTCTCGAGCCCGTCGAGGGTGGTGAGGTAGCCGGCGTAGGAGTCGATTCCGACGCGGATCAGGTGATCGCGCACGTGATCGGCCTGCTCCGGCCCGTCGACCAGGAGAAGAAGGGGGCGCTTCTCCTGCTCCGGGTCCACCGCCCAGGCACCCCACGCGGCGGTCTTCCCTGTCGCGGGGATCGCCAGGGCACCGGGTACCGAGCCGGCGCGCACGTCGGCCGGGGCGCGGGTGTCCACCAGGATCACCTCGTCGTCGCGGAGCAGCTCGGCGGCGTCCTCGGACGTCACCGCCGCCAGTTCGGACAGGGGTCCGAGCACGGCGGGGCCGTCGCGGTTCTCGCGCTTCATGCGGGCGAAGTAGGCGTGCGCGTCGGGCTGCCCGTCGAGCAGCTCGCGGACTAACCCGTCCCGGTCATCCGCCGCGAGGTAGGGACCCCACCAGGTGTAGAGGCGTTCGTAGCCGACGGTGGTCGACGCGATCGCTCCGAGCGCCTTGCCGCAGGCGCTACCCGAGCCGTGCGCGGGGTGGATCTGCACGTGATCGGGAAGGGTGAGCAGGACGCGCTTGAGGCTGTCGAAGAGGTCCTGCGCGCCCTGGAACCGCGTGTCCTGACCGCCTGCCGCCTCATCCAGCAGATCGGGGCGGCCGAGGTCGCCGACGAACACGAAGTCGCCGGAGAGCAGGTAGCCGGGATCCTGAGTCAGGGCGCCATCGGTGACGAGGAACACGAGGTGCTCCGGAGTGTGACCGGGAGTGTGCCGGGCCTGCAGGCGGAGGTTGCCGATGGGGATCACGTCACCGTCGTGCAGCCGGGTCGCGTCGAAGCCGTACTGCCAGTCGACGCCGCCCTCCCCCGAGACGAAGATCTCGGCGTCGGTGGCGCGGGCGAGCTCGCGCGTGCCGGAGAGGTAGTCGGCGTGGATGTGGGTCTCGGTCACCGCGACGATGCGCATGCCGTTGCGGGCGGCGGTGTCGAGGTAGACCTGGACATCCCGTCGCGGGTCCACGACCACCGCGTCTCCCGTGGCCTGGCAGCCGATGAGGTAGCTCGCCTGGGCGAGGTCGTCGTCGTAGAAGCGTTCGAGCAGCATCACTTCCCCTTTCAGTAGGAACTCATGACCAAATTATACCCCCGGGGGTATTTTATCGAGCGTGCTCAAGTGGGGGCTGGCCCTTCGGGCGAGCGAGCGCCGTCCGGCTGGCAGCGGTCAGCCCGCCGGCACCGTCCGCATCTCCTCACCCACCGAGGTGTGCAGATCGCCGCTTCGACTGGAGCCCTGCGCCATCGATGAATCTGTCCGAGTGCGAATGACGGGGGTCCGTGTCACCATGACTGCATGGTTCCCACCCTCGAGGTACTGACGATTTCGAAGATCAGCGCTCGTCTCGCTGAACTTGAGGCACGCGCAGGGGCTTCGGTTGATGAGCTGCGCCAGCGCGCCGACCGGTACGAGCTGTCCCAGGAGGGACAGTCGATCCTGCGCAAGCTCGAGGACCTGACGTACCTGCGGGAGCATGCCGAGCGTTGACCCTGGCGGTCAGTCCGACGGGGACCTCGAAGAGAAGGTCTTCGACTTCATGCTCGAAATCATGGAGATGCTCGCGAAGATCATCCCCAACGGACTCGTCGGCCTAGAGAGCAGCGTGGTTCGCATGCGCGGCGGCGGTGTCGCCGTCACTGTCGAGCCCACCGAGGAGCTCGGGCTTCGTCTGGACATCGAGGGCACCGAGACCTTCCGTCTCGTCGTCCAGTATCGGCTGGTCCTGAGTCCGGTGAGCCACCTCGTCTCTGTGGAACGCTCGACGTTCAAAGTGAACGTGCGCGGCTCGGCCCGGCCGCTCTTCACCGTCGACTACCTCCGAGACAGCGGCAGCGACGTCCCCTCGGCGCACTACAACGTGCATGCCGAGCGGCAGGACATGACGGACGCCCTCGCCGCCACAGGAGCTCGACGTCGCGGCAAGATCTACCAGAAGCGCGTAGCGAAAGGTGACCCGCCGCGATTCGGCGATGTTCACTTCCCGACTGGCGGCCATCGGTTCCGACCGTGCCTCGAGGACGTGCTGGAGATGATGATCATCGAGTTCGGTATCGACACCATCAGTGGCGCGGGCGCCGCCCTTCACGAGGGTCGCCTTCGGTGGCGCAAGCGTCAACTCGCCGCCGCGGTGTCCGACGATCCGATGACCGCCGTGGCAGAGCTGGAGCGGCTGGGGTTCACTGTCGTTCCGCGCGACAGCGCCGAAATACTCCCGCGTTTCGATCGGCTCACCGCACTCTGAGGCTCACCCCCTCACCGCAGGTACGCTGGCAGCGCTCCTCCGCCGAGCCTCACCGTCAAGCGCTCCCGGGCGCCGCGAGCTCGCCGGTGATGTATTGCGCTCGGCCGAAACCGAAGGACCAGTCGGCCGCGGTGTTCTCGATGAAGCCGATGACGAGGTCGGCGCCGTCGATGCCGATCGCGTCCAGCGCGGCGGCGAGGGCGGCGAAGAACGCCTGCTTCTCCTCGGTGCTGCGGCCGGTCTGGGTGAAGATCTGGATGATGACGATCTGCTCGGACCTCTCGATGCCGAGTCCGACGTCCAGGGCGGTGAGTCGGCCGGGCTTGTGCTCGGTGACGATCTGGAAGCGGTCACGCTCCGGGAGGCCGTAGACCTCGACGAGGGTGCGCATCAGCGCGTCACCGAGTGCGGTGATCTGCTGGTCGGAGCGGCCCTCGATCAGGTCGATGCGGATGAGTGGCATGGTGACTCCTTCAGTCCGGGGCGTGCTCGCACCGTAGCTCCCTGCCAGCGCTGGGCTCTGCCTCTCCCCTGCGTCTCTTCTCAGCCGGTGCAGCACCGACGGGATTGGGCAGGCTCTCCTGGCTAGCGCTCCCGCGGGGCGGGTGCTTGCATGGCCCTCATGTCGACCCCGTCCACGCCTCCGCCCTCCTCGCCCCGCGCGGAACCGCACGACAGCGCGATCTCAGGTCGGCTGAACTGGTTGCGAGCGGGCGTGCTGGGCGCGAACGACGGCATCGTCTCGGTCGCCGCTCTCGTCGTGGGTGTCGCCGGTGCGACGACCGCGACGGCACCGATCCTGACGGCGGGTGTCGCGGGTGTCGTCGGCGGTGCGATCTCGATGGCGCTGGGCGAGTACGTGTCGGTGAGTAGCCAGAGCGACAGTCAGCGTGCGCTGATCACAAAGGAGCGCGTCGAGCTGGCCGAGGATCCCGACGGGGAGCTCGAAGAACTCGCCTGGCTGTACCAGGCGCGCGGTCTAACCCCGGAGACAGCGCATCAGGTCGCCCGCGAGCTGACCGAGAACGACGCTCTGACCGCACATCTGGAAGCGGAACTGGGGTTGAACGAGGAAGCGGTCGCCAGCCCGCTCGCCGCCGCCGGCGCCTCGGCGCTGGCGTTCCTCCTGGGAGCCGTGCTGCCGCTGCTGGCGATCCTGCTCCCTCCGCCGGACTGGAGGGTTCCGGTGACCTTCGCCGTGGTGCTGATCGCCCTCGCCGCGACCGGATACATCAGCGCACGGGTCGGCGGCAGCCCGGCTCTGCGCCCGATGATCCGCATCGTCGTCGGCGGCGCGCTGGCCCTCGCCGCGACGTTCCTGATCGGGTCGCTGCTCGGCACGTCCGGCGCGATCTGATGTCCCGGATCCTCGTCGTCGAGGACGACCCGCAGATGGGCGCCCTCGTCGAGCGAGGACTGCGGGAGGACGGCTACGACGTGCAACTCGTCGACAACGGTGTCGATGCGCTGATCGCCTTCACGGCGGGAGATGTCGACGTCGCCGTCGTCGACGTCATGCTGCCGGGGATGACCGGGTTCGAGGTCTGCCGTCGGATGCGCGAGTCGGGCAGCACCGTCCCGGTCGTGCTGATCACGGCGCGGGACGCCGTCGAGGACCGGATCTTCGGGCTGGACTCGGGCGCCGACGACTACGTCACCAAGCCGTTCCACTTCGGCGAGCTGAGCGCCCGGATCCGAGCACAGATCCGGCGCCGAGCCAGCGGCCCGCAGCCAGTGGTCCAGATCGGAGCGCTGCGCCTGGATGCCCTGTCCGTGCGCGCGACGGTCCGAGAGCGTCCCTTCGCGCTGAGTGTCAAGGAGCTCACGCTGCTGCGCTTCTTCGCCGTGCATCTCGATGAGGTACTGACCCGGACGGAGATCCTCGCCGAAGTGTGGGGGTCTACGGAGACGTTCGAGCCGACCCTCGTGGATCAGTACGTCAGCTACCTCCGCAAGAAGCTCGCCCTCGCCGACACAGGCCTCCGGATCACGACCGTCCGCGGCGCCGGATACCGGCTGGAGCGCGCCGAGTGAGGCTGCTGCGCTCCCTGTCGATCCGCTCCCGGATCACCCTCGGCAGCCTCCTCGTCGCGCTGATCGGGGTCGGCGTGATCACCCTCGTGCTGCACGGGCAGTTCCGCAGCATCGTCGTCGCGTCCGAGGTGACCCTCGCCGAGGGCGACCTCGCCCCGTATCTCGCCGATCTGGGATCGGACCCGACCGAGACCCCCGACCCTCCGGCCGAGGGGATCCTGATCTTCGCGCGCGCTCCCGGCGGGGCGGTCCCCGTCGACACGATGCCGCACGACGTCCACGAGGTTCTGGAGCGCAGCACCGGCAGCGACGGCACCTCGACGGTGATGACCGACGAGGACGTCCGGTTCACGATCGTCTCCCGGACCCTGGACACGAGTGCGGGCACGTGGGAGCTGTGGGCGGCTCGCAGCGGCGCCGGCAGCGACCTGACCGTCGCGGCCCTGGACCGGACGCTGCTCGTCAGCGCCGCGGCCCTCGTGATCCTGTCCGCCCTCGCCGCATGGCTGCTCACCGGCGCCGCCCTGCGTCCGGTCGAGCGGATGCGCCGCACCGCCGCGTCGCTCGGCGACCGGCACGGCGGCGAGCTTCCCGTAGGCCCGGCGACTGATGAGCTGTCGGATCTGGCGGAGACGTTGAACGCGTTCATCGCCCGGACGCGGGACACCGCCGATCGGGAGCGGCAGATGGTGTCCGCGGCCAGCCACGAGATCCGCACGCCGCTGGCAGTCGTCATCACCCAGCTCGAACTCGCGCACCGGCACTTCGGCGACGCGGACGCCCTCGAAGAAGAGATCCGCGCCGCCGAGGGGTCCCTCGCCCGCCTGTCCCGCCTGGCGACGAACCTCCTGGAGCTCTCCCGGCTGGACGCCGCCCCGCCCGTCACCGCGCGCGCGACGGCGAGCGAGCTGGAGACCGAGCTGATGGACTCCGTCGACCGGCTGAGGACGATCACCGGCGGCACCGGCCCCGACATCGAGCTCGATACCGCGATCGAGCGCGCCGACGCGCCCTACCCGCTCTCGGTGAGCGCGTTCTCGCGGATCCTCGACAATCTCGGCGCGAATGCGATCGCCGCAACACCTCCTGCCGGACGCATCACCCTCCTCCTCGAGCAGCACGATTCCACCCTCGAGCTGAGCGTCCGGGACACTGGGCACGGCATCCCGGAGGAGTTCGTGCCGCACGCGTTCGAGCGCTTCTCTCGACCCGACGAGGCGCGCACCAGCCGCGACGGCGGCAGCGGGCTCGGGCTCGCCCTCGTCGCAGCTCTCGTTGACACCGCGGACGGATCGGTCACCATCGAGAACTGTCGACCCGCCGGAGTGAGGGTGACGGTCGTGCTGCCCGAGCGGTGACATGTGAGACCTCGAACACGAATCGGACTCCGGCGGGGAATCGGCACGCATCCCTCATAGTCGACACCAAGACTCCCCCGCGACGGTAGGAGCGCGCCCCCGGAAACCCGAGGTCGGCGCATGCGACACCGACCGGAGGGCGCCGCCGTGAGCACCACGATCCGACCGACCAACGCACCCGCACCCCACGCGCCGACCACGCTGCGGCGGTCGCAGGCCGACCGCGAGCGATCCCTGCGTCGGCGCCTGCGGTCCGCGGACGCGCTCGTCACCGCCGGCTGGGTCTCGGTCGCCCTCGCCATCGCGCTCTACCTCGCAGCCGGCGGGCCCGCGGAGGCCACCGATATCGCCGGAGCTCTCACGGCCGCAGGGATCGTCGCCGGCCTCGTCGGCACCGACCTGATCCTGGTCATGCTCGTCCTCGCCGCCCGGATCCCCTGGATCGACCGCACCTTCGGCCAGGACACCGCGATGGCGCTGCACCGTCGCCTCGGCAAGCCCGCCCTGTACCTGATCCTCGGGCACGGTGCCCTGCTCACCGTCGGCTACGCCCTCACCGACGGGCTGACGCTGTGGAACGAGACGCTCACCCTGTACTCCGGCGCCGACATGCTCCAGGCGCTCCTCGGCAGCACCCTGCTGGTTCTCGTCGTCGTCACCTCCCTCGTCGCCGTGCGCCGCCGCTTCGCCTACGAGGCGTGGCACGCGATCCACCTCCTCAGCTACGCGGCCGTCCTCGTCGCCGTCCCCCACCAGCTCTCCGCCGGCCAGGTCCTCGCCGGGAGCACCCCGCAGCGCGTCTACTGGCTCGCCCTCTACGTCCTGGCGTTCGGAGCGATCGCCAGGTTCCGGTTCGCGGTGCCCGTACTCGCCACCCTGCGGCACCGGATCCAGGTCGAGGCCGTCGAGACGATCGCCCCCGGCGTCTTCTCGCTCCACCTCTCCGGCCGCGACCTCTCCCGCCTCGGCGTGATCGGCGGGCAGTACGCGATCTGGCGGTTCTGGAGCCGCGGCACCTGGTGGCATGCGCACCCGATCTCCTTCTCCGCCGTCCCGACCGACACCCGCGCTCGGATCACCGTCCGCGCACTCGGAGCCGGGACCGACCGTCTCGCACGACTGCGCCCCGGGACCGCGGTCTCGATCGAGGGGCCCTACGGGATCTTCACCGACGTCGCCCGCACCGCCCCGCGGCTCGCGATCATCGCCGCCGGCATCGGCATCACCCCCGCCCGAGCGCTCCTCGAGCACGGCGGCCTCCGACCCGGCGAGGCCACCGTCCTGCTGCGCGCCACCGACGACTCCCAGACCTACCTCTGGGACGAGACTCGGACACTGGTCCGCAGCAGCCGCGGCACGCTGTTCGGGATGATCGGCTGGCGGCCCGCAGGGCTGGCGACGTGGATGTCCGCCGAGTCCGTCGCCCGAGGTGTGACGATCACCTCGGCACTGCCGGGCCTGCTCGAATCCGACCTGTTCGTCTGCGGTCCGACCGCCTGGGCCGACCTCGTCGTCCGCGACGCGCGAGCGGCAGGCCTGCCCGACCGGCAGATCCACGTGGAGAGGTTCGACTGGTGAGAACACGAGCAGCAGTCGCCAGCGTCCTCGCCTCCCTCGCCGTCCTCGTCGTCGGCTGGCAGATGGGATCCGCCGGCGCCACCGGGTCCCCGCTCGCCACCGGGACGAGCGACACCACAGCCACGGAAGGAGCGGCTCCCGCGGTGACCACGCCGACCCCGGCCGGCGCCCCCGCCTCGACGACGCCCTCCGCCGGCGCGCCCACCGACCCGTCGGCCGGTACGAGCTCGACGGCCACTGCTAGCCCGTCCGCCTCGGCCGACGGCACGTGGACCGGCTCATCTGTTCCGACTCGCTTCGGCGCTGTGCAGGTCGCGATCACCGTCGCCGGCGGGCAGATCACCGACGTCACGGCCGTGCACCTCACGGACAAGGACGGCCGGTCCGTGTCGATCTCGCACCGGGCCGCGCCGATCCTGCGTCAAGAAGTCCTCGCCGCCCAGTCCGCGAACGTGCAGGCGGTCAGCGGAGCGACCTACACCAGCGACGGGTACCTCACCTCCCTGCAATCGGCGATCGACCAGGCCGGACTCTGACCGTGCACACGTTCACGACGATGGGCACCGTCGTCAGCCTGCGCGCCGCCGACGACACCCCGGTCGGCGACGTCGAAGCCGTCTTCGCCGACGCCGACGCCCGCTTCAGCCTGTACCGGCCGGAGTCGGAGGCGTCACGGATCGCCCGCGGCGAGCTCGCGCTGACGGCCGCGTCCGAGCAGATGCGGACCGCCTACACCGAATCGCTGCACTGGCGAACGGCGACGGACGGCGCCTTCACCCCGCACCGGCCCGACGGGGTCATCGACCTCGCCGGAACCGTCAAAGCGACCACCATGGCGCACGCGGCCCGGCTGCTCGGCGACGGCGAATGGCTCCTCGATGTCGGGGGAGACGTCCTCACCTCGCCCGCCGACAGCTGGACGATCGGGATCGTGGATCCCGGCGACCGGCAGGCGCTGCTCTGCATCGTCCCCCTCGGCGACGGTCGCCGCGCGATCGCCACCTCCGGGACCGCCGAACGCGGAGAGCACGTCTGGCGCCGACCTGCCGAGCCCGGTGACGTCCCCTTCGTGCAGGTGTCCGTGATCGCCGAGGACATCGTCACCGCCGACGTCCTCGCGACCGCGATCCTCGCCGGCGGCGTCGGGACGCTCGACACCGTCACCGACCGCTTCGACGTCGACGTCCTCACCATCGACGCCGCCGGTGCCCTTCTCGTGACCGACCGGCTCCGCCGCCTGATCGCACCGGCGAGCCGGCACACGTCCTGACTCCGCTCGGTCGGCTCCTCGCATATCGGCGGTGAAGCGGGGAGTCGGCTCGGAGGACGGGCGAGTGATCGTTCGAGGGCTCACACGAATACGTCCAACGGCAGAGCGCGCAGGGCGGGGCGCGTTAGCGTCACGAGGACAGCCCCCCTCTCGACCGAAGGCGCCCCCGATGAACGACTGGCAGATGAACGGCCTCCCCCTCCACCCGCTCCTCGTGCACGCCGTCGTGGTTCTGCTCCCCCTCGCCGCACTGATGCTCATCCTCGGCAGCCTCTGGCCGGCCGCCCGCCGCAAGTTCGGGATCCTCACCCCGATCATCGCCCTCGCCGCGCTGATCGCCGTCCCGCTCACCACGCAGGCCGGTGAAGCGCTCGAACGACAGACGGAGCCGTCCGCGATCCTCGAGAAGCACACCGAGCTCGGCGACCACCTGCTCCCCTGGGCTGCCGGCCTGTTCCTCGTCGCCCTGGTCCAGTGGCTCTGGTTCCGCCGCACGCGACGAACCGAGGACCGAGCCGCCACCACCCGCCGCCCCCTCGTCGGAATCGTGCTCGCCGTCGCAGCGATCGCCATCTCCGTCGGAGCGACCATCGACGTCATCCGCATCGGCGACTCCGGCGCACAAGCAGTCTGGTCCGACTCCACCTCGAGCACCAGCACCGATCAGGCACCCGCGCCCGACAGCGACGACGACTGACCCACCCGCTCTCGGGCACTGCCCTCTCCGGCTGACACCGCCCCCTCTTCGCAGGAGGATGGTGTGAGTTCCTCAGCACTCGACGCCATCTGCAAGGTCCTCGGCTGCCAGGTGGGCGACATCCTGACTCACGTGCCGGACGACGTCGGGAGCAGTACGGATCGGCTCGGTGACCGAGCGGCCCGCTGACACGTCGCACCTCGGTGGTCGACTGGTCACCGCGGGCGTCGTCCAGCTGGTGGCCGTCGTCGCGCTCAATGTGCTGGGGCCGATCGTGCCCGTCTGAAGGATCTCCGGCCCGAGCGCTCAGGGTCCACTGCGGTCCCCGATCTGTCGCCTCTGCTCCGCTGGGCGATCGCCGCGGCGGTGTTCCTCGTCTGGGCCTGGTCGACGGCGTGGCCGGCCGGCCCGGAACGCACCCGCGACCTCGCCCGCCACGAGGACCGGTCCCGGAAGCTGGTCGACTCGCTCATCATCGCCGCCACCTTCTTCAGCCTCGTCCTCGTGGTCGTCGCACTCCTCCGCAGCCAGCAGAAGGACCCCGTCGGATCCGCGGCCGCGATCCTCGCGGTCGTCGGGGTCGTCGCGGCCTGGGCGCTCATCAACACCGTCTACGCCTTCAAGTACGCGCGCATGTACTACCTCGACGACCGCCACCGCTTCGACTTCGACCAGGACGAGGAACCGTCCTACAGCGACTTCGCCTACACCGCGTTCTCGATCGGGATGGCCTACAGCGCGAGCAGCATCACCCAGTCCTCCACCCCCTCACGCCGCGTAGCCCTGGCCCACGCCCTGCTGTCCTACTTCTTCGGCACCTTCGTCGTCGCCGTCGCCATCAACCTGATCACCGGCCTCACCCAGGGAGGGTGAGGAGTGCCGCACATCCTCAGGCAGGCGTGTCGGAGCTCGATACTGAGGTCATGGCATCACCGCTCGTCTCCGACGTCGCTCACTCCGGTCTCACCGTGGCCGACCTCGACGACGCGCTGGTGCTGTGGTGCTCCGGTCTCGGGTTCGTGCTCGAGCGCACCTTCACGCTCGACGTGGAGGTCACGGCGGCGACCACCGGCGTCCGTGGAGCCGTGATCCGCGCAGCGACGGTGACCCTCGGCCCCCACCGTGTGGAGCTGCTGCAGTACGACCCGCCCCGACAGCTCGAGTCCGCCGGCTCGCCCGCACAGGTCGGCACGGTGCACATCGCGCTCACGGTCTCGGACCTCGATCGTGTCCTCGAGCTCTGCTCTGGACACGGTTGGAGACCGGTCGGGACACCTCACCGGATGACCGCTGGCGCCCGAGCCGGCACGCGCATCATCTACCTCGAAGGTGCCCTCGGCGGATTCCTCGAACTGATCGCGCCCCCGCAGCTCCCGTAGGCCGCGTCGGCCGATCGCGTCGAGGGCCCGATCTCTCAGCCCGCCAACCTCGCCATCCACTCCTCCACCGCGTCGGGCGTGCGCGGCATCGCCGCCGAGAGCAGGATCGACGACGTCTCCGTGACCACGAGGTCGTCCTCGATCCGGATGCCCAGCCCCCGCAGCTCGGCGGGGACCGTCAGGTCGCCCGGCTGGAAGTAGAGGCCCGGTTCCACGGTGAGCGTGTGGCCGGCCGCGAGCACTCCGCCGAGGTACGTCTCGTGCGGAGCGTGGTTGCAGTCGTGCACGTCCATCCCGAGCATGTGCCCGGCGCGGGAGATGCTCCACCGGCGGTGGTACGACGCGGACGGGGCCACGGCCTCGTCGACGGAGCAGCGGATCAGGCCGAGGTCGATCAGCCCCTCGGTGAGGGCTCGCCCGCACGCGTCCTGGTAGTCCTGGAAGCGCACTCCCGCGCGCAGGGAGTCGATGCCGGCCTGCTGCGCGCGCAGCACGATCGAGTACACGTCCCGCTGCAGCGGGGTGAACTCCCCGCTGACCGGGAAGGTGCGGGTGATGTCGGCGGCGTAGAGCGAGGGCAGCTCGACCCCCATGTCCATCAGGACGAGATCGCCGTCGGCGAGGGGCCCGGTGTTCCGCGTGTAGTGCAGGGTCGTGGCGTGCGCTCCCGAGGCGACGACCGATCCGTAGGCCGGCCCCTGTCCCTCGACCAGGGCGCGGCGGGCGAAGGTGCCCTCGAGGTAGCGCTCGCCGCGGGGCATCGCGCGGGCGACCGGCCACGCCTCGAGGCAGTCGTCGAAGCCCCGCGCCGTGCCGTCGACGGCGAGCTGCAGCCGTCCGATCTCCCAGTCGTTCTTGATCAGGCGCAGCTCGTCGAGCGTCGCCTTGAGCACGAGGTGCGGTCCGAGCTCCGGCCCGCAGATGCTCCGCACCAGCTCGTCGACGCTCTCGTCGAGGGTGGGCAGGACCCGGATGCGCCGGGCCCGCCGCGCGGCCCGCTCCACGTCGCGGGTGAAGTCGGCCAGCGGCCGGGTCTCGATGCCCAGCGCCGCCTGCGTCTCGGCGAGCGACGGCCGCGGCCCGACCCAGAGGTCGCCGAGCGCGTCGTTCTGCCAGAACTCGTCTCCGTCGCGGCCGGAGGGAGCACGCAGGTACAGGATCGAGTCGGCCTCCCCTCCCGTCGTGTCGACGACGAGCACGCTCTCGGCGACTCCGTTGCCCGTCAGCCACACGTGGTCGGTGCCCGGGCGGAAGCGGTGGTCGCTGTCGTTCGAGCGCACCCGCGGCAGGCCGGCGGGGATGATCAGCAGCTCGGCGGGCAGCGCCTGCGCCAGTCGCGACCGGCGCTCCGCGGTGTAGGCGAGCACCGGGTCGTCGGGGTCGATCACCGGCTCCGGATCGGCCCAGCCGGCGGTCATGAACGCGCCGTCCCCGGGGAGCGGGCTGCGGTTCACGGCCCTCGGCATGCTCCAGAGTGCGGACTCCTCTGCCCGGGCCTCCTCCACCGCGCTCACGCGCCCGTCCGCTCCAGCGCGTCGGGCAGCTCCTCGAGCCAGGCCGCCCGGTCGGCGTCGAGTGGAGCCAGCGGCAGCCGCCCCAGGCCGTCCGGCAGCGGGATCGCCGCGAGCAGCGCTCGCGTGTACGGGTGCAGCGGGCTCTGCCACACCGTCTCGGTGTCCCCCGACTCCACGACCCGGCCGCGGTACATCACGAGCACCCGGTCGGCGATGCGCCGGACCACCGAGAGGTCGTGCGAGATGAACAGCATGCCCGCGCCGGCCTCGACGCTGAGCGAGCGCATCAGCGCGGCGACGCTCGTCTGGGTCGAGGCGTCGAGGGCCGAGATCGGCTCGTCGGCCACGAGCATCCGCGGCCGCGCCGCGAGGGCCCGCGCGATGGCGATGCGCTGCTTCTGGCCGCCGGAGAACTCGTGCGGGAACCGGCTCGCCATCGCCGGGTCGAGCCCGACGCGGCGCAGCCAGTCGGCCGGGTCCGAGCCCTCGGCGCCCCGGGCGAGCGCCGCCCGGACGCCGTCGCCGATCTGCTCGCCGATGCGGCGACGGGGGTTCAGCGAGGAGTTCGGGTCCTGGAAGACCATCTGCACGCCGGTCATCGCCGGACTGCGCCGACGGAGTCCGAGCGCGGGCACGTCGACGCCGTTCAGGCGCACGTCGCCACCGCGGCGCTTCTCGATGCCGACCACGGCGCGCGCGAGGCTCGACTTGCCGCAGCCGCTCTCTCCGACCAGCGCCACGACCTCGCCGGCCGCCACCCGGAAGCCGACCCCGTCGACGGCACGCAGCGGCGGTCGCCGCCCGTACTCGACCACGATGCCATCGGCCTCGAGAACCACTCCCGCGCTCATCGCGCACCCCTCTCGACGACGCCTGCCGTGGCCGCGCCCGGATCGTCCGCGGCGGCGGCCCTCTCGTGCCCCTCGACGAGCTCGGCGACCAGCTCCTCCGGGCTCTCCTCGAAGCTCGAGCCGGGCAGAGCCGCCAGCAGCGCCCGCGTGTACTCGTCCTCGGGCGCGGTGAACAGACGCTCCCGCGGAGCCGACTCCACGACGAGCCCCTGGCGCATCACCGTCACCTCGTCGGCCACGGCGCTCATCACGCCGAGGTCGTGGGTGACGAGCAGGATGCTCAGCCCGCCGTCGTCGACCAGCTCCCGCAGCAGCTGCAGCACTCCGGCCTGCACGGTCACGTCGAGCGCGGTCGTCGGCTCGTCGGCCAGCAGCACGGAGGGCTCGCACGCGAGCGCCACCGCGATCGCGATGCGCTGCCGCTGACCACCGGAGAACTGGTGGGGGTAGCGCCCGAGGGAGGCCCGGGCGTCCGGCACCCGCACCCGCTCGAGCAGGGCCTCGGCCCTGGACCGCGCGGCCTCCTTGCCGAGACCGAGGTGGTGGCGCAGGTGGTCGGTGAGCTGGCGGCCCACGGTGAGCTGCGGGTGCAGGCTCGTCGACGGGTCCTGGAAGACCATGGCGACCCGGCGTCCGCGCACCGCGCCGAGCACCTGCCGGGACGCGCCGACGAGCTCCGTCGTGCCGTCGCCGGTGTCGTCGGCGAGGCGGATGCTCCCGCTGGCCGTCATCGATCCGGGCAGCAGTCCGAGCACCGCCAGGGCGGTCATGGTCTTGCCCGAGCCGGACTCGCCGGCGAGACCGTGGATGCCGCCGCGGCGCAGCGCCAGATCGATGCCGTCCACGACGGCGTGGCTGCGGGTGCGGATGCGCAGCCCGCTGATGGTCAGTGCGTCGCTCACAGCGTGGCGCCTCCTCCGCGGATCGTCTGCGACCGCGGGTCCAGGGCGTCGCGCAGGGCGTCGCCGACGAAGTTGAACGCGATGACGACGGTGAGGATGGCCAGGCCCGGGAAGACCCCGATCCACCACGCATCGAAATTCTGGATGGCGTCCGACACCATCGAGCCCCACTCGGCGGTCGGCGGTTTCGCGCCGAGCCCGAGGAACGACAGGCCCGACAGCAGGAGGATGGCCGTGCCGATGTCGAGGCTCGCGAGGACGAGCACCGGGCCGACGATGTTGGGCGCGATGTCGCGGACGAGGGAGCGCAGCGGCGAGAAGCCGAGCAGCTGGCCGGACACGACGTAGTTCGACGAGCGGAGGCCGAGGACAAGACCGCGGGTCAGCCGGGCGTAGGACGGCCACGACACGATCAGCGCCGCGAGCACCGCGTTCAGGAGCGACGCTCCGAGCGCGGCCGCGATCACCATCGCCAGGATGACCGTGGGGAACGCCATCACGAGATCGGTGATGCGCATCGCGACCTCGTCGACCGCACGGCCGAGGAATCCGGCGACGGATCCGACGATCGCGCCGATCAGCACCGACATCACGACGAGCAGCAGGGCGAGCGGGATCGTGACCCGGGCACCCCAGATCACCCGCGAGAACACGTCCCGGCCGAGCGCGTCGGTCCCCATCAGCGTGCCCTCGCCGGGCGCCTGGAGGAGGGGCAGGTCCTGCGCGAGCGGATCGTGCGGGGCGATGACGGGGGCGAGCACGGCGATGAGGATCCAGAGCACGCCGACGGCGGCGCCGAGGAGTCCGAGCGGCGCCGACCAGCGACCCAGGCGCAGGCGGGGGCGGCGCAGGCGGAGGCCGGGGGCGGCGACCGGGTCGAGCACTCCGGCACCGACGCCGTCGCGCGGACCGGCAGGAGCGCCGTCGCGCGGGTCGGACCGGGTGGTTCGCGGATCCGTCACGAGGCCAGCCTCACTCTCGGGTCGAGCACGCCGTACAGCAGGTCGACGATCAGGTTCACGAGCAGGTACATCACGCCGATGAGCAGGCCGACGCCCATGATGCCGCGCAGGTCGAGGTGCGACGCGGCCTGGTAGGCGTAGGAGCCGATCCCGGGCCAGCCGAAGACCGCCTCGACGAGCACGGTGCCGCTGAGCAGGCTGCCGAAGGCGAGGCCCACGACGGTGAGGATCGGGATGCTCGCCCCGCGCAGCACGTAGGAGAAGGTGACCGCGCGGTTCGGCAGCCCCTTCGCGCGGGCGGCCCGCACGTAGTCCTGGTCGAGGATCTCGAGCACCGCGGTGCGCACGAACCGGGTCAGCAGGCCCACCGTGTAGAGCGTCAGGACGAGGACGGGGAGGAAGAGGTGCGACGCCGCGTCGAGGAAGGTGTCGAGCTGGCCGGCGAGCAGGGCGTCGACCGTGTAGAGGCCCGTCACCGTCGGCGGCGTGGTGAAGTCGCTGCTCAGCCGGCCGGATCCCGGCGCGATCCGGAGCTGGAAGTAGAGGACGTAGTAGAGGACCAGCGCGAGCCAGAAGGTCGGCACGCTGAGGCCGGCCAGCGACACGACGCGCAGAACGTGGTCGGAGGCCCTGCCGCGCCGGTAGGCGGCGACGGTGCCGAACAGCACGCCGACGATCACGCTGAGCACGATGGCGCCGAAGGCGATCTCGAGGGTGGCCGGCAGCGCCTTCGCCAGGTCGGCGACCACCGGGTTGTGCGTGGTGGTGGAGACGCCGAGGTCGCCGTGCAGCAGGTTGCCGAGATAGGTGAAGTACTGCACGACGAGCGGCTGGTCGAGACCGTACTGGGCGCGGAACTGCGCGACGATCTCCGGATCCTCCGCAGCGCGCTGGCCGAGAGCGGCCGCCACGGGGTCGCCCGGCACGAGGTTGGTCAGGATGAAGGTGACGAGGGTCACGCCCACCACCAGCAGCAGCGAGGTGAGCACGCGGCGGAGCGCGTAGCGGAGGAACGGGTGGGCCGCCCGGCCCCCGCGCTGACGCGGGGTCCGGGCGGCCGTCGTGGTGGTGGACACGGGCTACTGCGCGGTGAGGGCCGCGATGTCGATGGTCCACACCGCGTTGTAGACGACACCCGAGACGTCCTTCGCCGCGGCGATGTTGTTGCCGGGCTGGAGCAGCGGGATGAAGGGGCCGTCGGCGTTCAGCGCGGTCTGCAGCTCCTCGAAGCGCGACTGGCGCTCGTCGTCGCTGCCGCCGGTGGCCGCGGCGTCGGCCAGCGCCGAGATCGCGGGGGCCGCACCGTCGGTCCAGCCGGAGCGGAGACCCACGACGTCGCCCGGGGTGAAGACGAGGTAGTCGCTCGGGTCCGGGTAGTCCGGGCCCCAGTACCAGAGGCCCATGGTCTCGGTGCCGTTGCGGTAGGCGTCGAGCTCGGTGGCGACGGGGGCCGGGGCGAGCTCGACGGTGATGCCGGCGTCCTTCAGCTGCGACTGGATGCGCTGCGCGATGGTCGGGAAGTCGATGCCGTTCAGGCTGATGTCGCTCGGGAAGTTGAGCGTCACGGACTCGCCGGCGTAGCCGCTCTTCGCGAGGTCAGCCTTCGCGGCGTCGAGGTCCTGGGTGAGCGCGCCGCTCTCGGGCAGGGCGCCGAGCAGCATGCTCGGGATGACGCCGGACGCCTGGGCGGTGCCGTTGCCTGCGATCGAGACGAGGTCGTCGTAGTCGACGGCCTCCTTCACAGCCTTCACGAAGTCGGGGTTCGACGTGATCGCCGAGACGCTCGGGTTCTGGTTGAGCAGCAGGAAGATCACGTTCGCCGACGGGTCGCTGGTCACCGCGACCGAGTCGCCGAGCGCCTCCGCCTGAGTGCCCGAGAGGTCCAGCGCCACATCGGCGCTGCCGCCCTCGACGTTGATCTTCTGGGTCGCACCCTCGACGTTCTGGATGACCACGCGGCCGTAGCCCGGGGCGTCGCCGTCGTAGTTCTCGTTCGCGGTCAGCACGACCTGCGAGGCGAGGTCGAGCGTGTCGAGCACGTACGGGCCGGAGCCGGCGGAGGTGGTGTTGAGGAACGTCTCGGCGGTGTCGGTCTCGTCGGTGGTGCCGCCGTTCTCCTTCACGACCTTCGAGTTCAGGATGCCGAGCGCCGGGTTCGCAAGGATCGCCGGCAGGGCGGGCGTGGGGTTCTCGGTGGTCAGCACCACCGTCGTGTCGTCCTTCTTCGTGACGGTGACGCCGTCGAGGAGGAACGAGGGGTTGCCCTTGAGGCCGATCACGCGCTGCAGCGAGAACACCACGTCGTCGGCGGTCATCGCGGTGCCGTCCGAGAAGGTGTGCTCGCCGTTCAGGGTGAGGGTGAAGGTCTTCGCGTCGTCGGCCTGCTCGAGGCTCGCGAGGCCGTCGACGACCTGCGAGACGTCGCCGCCCTCGAAGGTGAGGAGGGTCTCGTAGAGCGCCTTGTCGACCATCTGGCCGGTCGGCTCGTACATGCGGCCCGGGTCGGCGGTCTTGAGGTCGAACGCCTTGTTGATGGTGAGCGTCGCGCTGCTGCCGTCGGCGGTGTCGACGCGGCCCGAGGAGCAGCCCGCCACCAGAAGGGCGAGGGAGACCGCCGCAGCGGCGATCACCACTCGCGTCGGGGCGGAGCGCGGGGTGCGGGTGGAGCGGACAACCATGGAGGCCTCCTGGCGAGGGTTCGGCTGGACGTGTTGCGAAACGATGGCACATCGCGACGCACTCCGTTTCCAGAGGGCCGCTATCGTGGACGAACTGCCGCCCGCAGCGACGAAGGAGTGGATTATGTCGATCACCGATCCGGCCGCCGGTGCGGTCGCTGGACAAAGCGCGGGCGGGCTCGACGACCTCAATCTGCGCATCCTCGCCGTCCTGCGCGAGAACGGGCGCATCTCGATGTCCGCCCTGGCCGAGCGGGTGAACGTCTCGCGGGCGAGCGTCTACAACCGGGTCGAGCAGCTGACCGCATCCGGCGTCATCACCGGATTCTCGGCCCTGGTCGATCCGGGGAAGGTGGGGCTCGACGTCTGCGCCCTGGTGTTCGTGACGGTGCATCCGCAGTCGTGGCACCGGTTCCGCGAGGGCATCCTCCAGATGCCCGACGTGGAGTACTGCTGCATCACGACCGGCGAGCACGACGCGATGCTCCTGGTCCGCTCGCTCGACATCGGCGGCGTACACGACTTCGTCACCGGCGTGGTCGCGGCCCGGCCCGAGGTGAAGTCGGTGGTCTCGGTCGTCGTGCTCGACGAGGTGGTGCGCAAGGCCTATCTGCTGCCCTCCGACATCCCCGACCGCTCCGGATCGACGAACCGGCTCGGCATGACGCGGTTCACCACCGCGGGGAACGGCCGCGACGCGGCGCGCTGAGCGTCAGACCTCGACGCAGATGCTGACGTGGTCGTCGCCGTCGATCTCGAACTCCTCGACGAGCCGCAGCAGGCCCTCGCCGTCGAGCTCGACGCGGCTGCCGCCGGTGCCGCTGACCACGGTCCCGCCGTCGAGCAGCTGGTGCACGAACGAGACCTGCAGCGCGTCGCCGGTGCGCGTGCCCACGAACCGGCCGAAGGTCACGGTGTCGCCGACGTAGTCGCCCCAGACCACTCCGTCGCGCTCGGAGTAGTGGAATCGCGACGGCGACTCCGGGTCGACCGCGCTGTTGGTCGAGGAGGTCATCACGAACTCGCGGCCGTCGAGACTGGGGGCGGTGGTGGCGTCGTTCACGTCATGGAGTATGCCGGAGAGGTCGAGGTGTCCTGGCCGCACGCCGGTTTCGTCTCGTTCTTCGGGTCCGCGACCCCCGGGGCTGGACGAAAGCGCCGTCTGCGGGTCTCTCGACGGTCCATTCGTCTGCGATCCTCCGCCGCCCGTCCCGATCCACCGAGCGACTCCGGGATCGGACGGGCGATCTCCGCGGACAGGCGGCGGCGAGGCGTCCGGACTTCCCTTGCCGCCTCGATACTCCATCGACTCGTCCGTGATCGGAAACTTTCCCGTACTCTCAGGACCCGTACGGGGAATGAACCGGGGGCTCATTCGCATCCGGTTCGAATTCGACATCTTGGGGGCGCAATGGATCCGCAGCAATTGGTGAACAGTGATCGCGCCCTGTGCGCCCACGCGAGGAGCGGCGGATGACCGGGTCGAGTGCGACCGGCGCCGTGGTGAAGCGCCCCGAGTCGCGGGAGTGGATCGACTTCGCCAAGGGCGTCGCGATCAGCCTCGTCGTGCTCTACCACTCGTCGTTGTTCCTCGGATTCTTCGACCTCGCGGGGTACGTCCCGAAGCTCCGGACCGTGCTCCTCTACTTCCCCATGCCCGTGTTCTTCTTCATCGCGGGCCTCACGGCCGCCCGGATGCTGACGTGGACGTTCGCCGAACTGTGGCGCCGCAGAGTCCTCGCGCTGGTGTACCTCTACCTGCTGTGGTCGTTCATCCGGGTCGTCTTCTACCTCATCGTCCCGTTCTCACGGTCGGAGGCGACCTCGCCGACGGACCCGCTCAACGTGCTGGTGCTCCCCATCCTGCCGTCGAGCAGCTACTGGTTCATCTGGGCTCTCGCGATCTTCAGCATCCTCGCCTGGCTGATCCGCAAGGTGCCCCGGTGGATCCAGCTCTCGGTGGCCGGGCTGCTGGCCGTCGCGGCGACGACCACCGGCCTGCTGGACACCGACAACATCGGCTGGGACCGGGTGCTCCAGAACTTCATCTTCTTCCTCGTGGCGATGTTCATCCCCCGCACGTTCTACCGCTTCGCCGCTCGTGTGAAGCTCTGGCAGGCGCTCGCGCTCGCGGTGGCCTACCTCGGCATCATCGCGGTGATCGTCGCCTTCGACGCCAACCGCGTTCCGGGCGTCATCCTGATCGCCAGTTCGGTCGCGATCATCGCGGGCATCGCCGGCTCCCAGTACCTCGTCAAGGTCCGCGCACTGAAGATCTTCGTCACCATGGGGCAGCAGAGCTTCCAGATCTACCTCCTGCACCTCTTCGTGATCGCGGTCGTCGTCGCATTCGTCCCCCTGCTCGGCGAGACGCATGTCCCAACCCTTCCGGCGACGGTCTTCCCGGTCGCCCTGACGGTGTTCTCCCTCTGGGCGTCGCTGTTCATCTTCCAGTCGCTGCGGCGCTTCTCCTGGCTGTGGGTGAGCCCGTTCAGCACCGGCAAGTCCCAGAAGAAGCGCCTCGCCGCCAGGAATGCGAGATCAGCCGAGGTCCAGCCCACCGCGGTCGAGTCCGCAGCTCCTGTCGCCCCGGCCGATGAGCCCGCTGACGCGGGGACTGCGGGCAGACCGGAGAAGGACTGACCGGCGAGCACCTCCCGGGCGACTCCCCGGGGCAACCCTTCTGCAGGCCCGAGTCGTCTCGGGCGCTGGTGAGTCCGCGTCAGACCGGGCCGGCCCGCGCTGCTCGGTCTCGGGCGAGCCGAGGGAGCAGTCGGACGAGGACGACCATGCCGACGAGTTCCACGAGAGTCTGCGTGACGACGACGACGGGCGCGAGCGACAGCGGTGCCGGGAGCGCGAGTGCGAGGGGCAGCACGACGAGCGAGTTGCGGGTCGCGCCGCTGAACACGAGGGCGCGCGTCGCGGGCACGTCGAGTCGGAAGACGCGTCCAGCACCGAGCCCCAGAGCGGTCATGACCACGAGGAATCCCGCGTAGAGCGGGACGAGGACGAGAAGCCGGCCGGCCGAGGCGCCCACGGCGCCGGCCTGGGAGGCGACGACGGTGAAGAGCGTGGCCGTCATGAGCGGCACCATGAGCCCGAGCATCGTGGTCTCGACGATCCGGCCGGACACGTGTCGGCGCGCGAGGGCCTGCACCAGCCCGGCCGCAGACAACGGCACCACGATCAGCAGCAGGAACGCCCGCGCGAACGGACCGGCGTCGACCACCGCCACCCCCGCAGGACCGATGAAGAGCAGCAGATACACGGGGAGGAGGAGGATCTGCGCGAGCATCAGCAGCGGTGCGGCGGCGAGCAGCCGGTCGGACGCCCCTCCGGCGAGCCCGGCGAACACGATCACGTAGTCGATGCACGGCGTCAGGAGCACCAGGAGGACCCCGAACAGCAGCACCGGAGTGTCGGCGACGAATCGGGACAGCCCGTAGGCGACGAGCGGCACGACGACGAAGTTCAGCACCCCGACCGCGGCGAGGAAGCGGCCGTCGCGCAGAGACCGTCCGATCGCGGCGAACGGGACCCCGAGGAACGTGGCGAACAGCAGCAGCGCGAGCACCGGTTCGATCGCGACCTCGAGGTGGTGCGCGGCGGGCAGCAGCAGTCCGAGAGCGGCGCCGACGGCGATCGCGGCGAGGTAGAGCGGGATCTGGCGGTGCTCGAGCCAGGCGACGAGCGCTCTCACGACAGCAGGTCGGCGAGAAGGAGGGGCACGGGTGCAACGGTAGAGGTCCGAACCGCTTGGGGGTCGCTGCTCTGCCGCTCGTCGCGGCGGAGGGGCTTCTCCCTCGACCCCGCCCCGGCGAACGGTCCGGGCCGAGACCTTGGACGATGCGGCCCAGCCAGGATCCGCTCCCGCACGGTCCTCCCCGTGAGACGCGCCCAGGACGAGACGCCGTCGACAGCTCTTTCCCGCGCCACTCGACGGTCCTCATAAGCTTTCGCAACTTCTGGTGCAGAGGTGTCGGAAAGATACGAACGCATCATGTCGCATCAGGCGCGAAAGGCTCGAAGAGCCCAGAGGTATTGAGGCCTCGGCCCGTTAATGCTTTAATCCACATCGAACCGGTTCGATGATCTATGCAGCACTGTGCGGACAGGTTCTACCAATCGCTCGATCAATGGAGATACAGCAGATGAACAGATCCATCGCTCTACGCGAGACGCCTCCCACGGATGCCGACCGGCGACTGCGCCGTCGGACCCGCGGGCGTCGTGTCCTCGCAGCAGTCGTCTCAGCGGCGGTCGTCGCAGCGGGGAGCGTCCTCGCCGTGGGCGCTCCCGCGGAGGCGGCACCCGGAGCCGCAGCCACGCTCGTCGTGGAGGCCGACCAGCCCTTCCGTCCCGTCACTCACATGGCCAGCGGGTCCCTGTACGGACTGGCGAGCGCCGGCGTCCCGTCCCTCGACAAGATCCTCCCCATCAAGCCGCACACCTTCGTGCAGAAGCCCGAGGGGGGCACCCAGCAGCCGACCGGTGACGCCCTGTCGGTCGCCGACACCGCGAAGTCGGCCGGTGCGGGCGTCGTCGTCCGCCTGGTGGACTACCTGCCCGGCTGGCCCTATCGATACGACAAGGCCTCCTGGCTCCCGGCCGTCGAGAAGATGGTCGAGGACACCCAGGCGTCCGGCAAGACGAACATCGTCGCCTATGCCATCTGGAACGAGCCCGATATCACCTGGCAGGCGTCGAACGGCTCCTTCTTCGATCTCTGGACCGAGACCTACCGTCTGATCCGCACCCTCGACCCCGAGATGCCGATCCAGGGCCCCGCCTACTCCGACAACATCACGAACATGCGCGCGTTCTACGAGCACGCGAAGGCGACCGACACCCTCCCGGACGTCCTCGAGTGGCACGAGCTGATCCGCTCCTCGAAGATCAAGGGCGACGTCGAGAAGGTCCGGGCGATCCTCGACGACCTCGACCTCCCCGAGCCGCCCATCGACATCACCGAGTACGCGGCACCCGCCGAGGTCGGCCTGTCCGGCCCGCTGGTCGGATACATCGCGAAGCTCGAGCGCTACGGGATCACCCGCGCCGAGCTCCCGTTCTGGAACCAGTCGGGCGCCCTGGGCGACCTCCTCACCGGACGGAACGGCGACCCCAACGGCGCGTACTGGCTCTACACCTGGTACGCCCAGATGAGCGGCCAGATGGTTACCACCACGCCGCCGTCGAACGAGAGCCCGCTCGACGGCGCCGCCTCCGTCAGCGACGAGGGCGACGAAGTGCGCGTCATCGCCGGTGGCAACACCGGAGCCACGTCCATCAAGGTCAACGGGCTCGACGAGCTGTCGCTCGGCTCGAAGGTCGACGTCCAGGTGGACTTCACCGCCTCCTACGGCCGCACGGTGAAGACCGACGGCCCGGTCACCATCTCGAACACGACCTACGAGGTCGCCGCCGACGGATCGATCACGGTGCCCATCGTGATGAACCCGACCTACGGCTACCAGGTGATCGTCACCCCGGAGAAGAGCCCGACCAGCCTGGCGGGCGACTACACCGTGGGCAACGCGAACTCCGGTCTGCAGCTCGCCACGCAGGGCGGCGCGACCGCGAACGGGACGCCGGTCGTCCAGGCCGACTCCACGACCGCGACCGGACAGGCGTGGAGGATCACGGCAGCGGGCCAGGGCCTCTACCGCGTCGTCCACACCCCCAGCGGGCGCGCCCTGACCATCGCGGGCGCCGCAGCGTCCAACGGAGCAGCCGCGGTGATCGCCGACGCGAACGGCGGAGACGAGCAGCTGTGGCAGCTCATCCCCGACGGGAAGGGGAAGGTCCGCCTCGCGAACTACGCGACGGGCAAGACGCTCGGGGTCCTCAACCTGAGCAAGGACGCGGGCGCTGCGGTCATCCAGTGGTCCGACGGCGCACCGACGTCCAACTGCCAGGTCAGCGGAGCCCGCCAGCCGGGCAGGTTCGGCACGGCACTGGACTTCTGCAAGACGGCGTCGTACGGGTCGCTCCCCAGCGGAATCGTCAGCGGACTCACCGGCGACTGGTCCGTCTCGACCTGGATCAAGCCGGCGTCGCTGACGAACTACTCCCGCGTCTTCGACTTCGGCACGGGCCAGAACGTCAACATGTTCCTCACTCTCAACGCCGGGGGTGCCGGACCGCGGTTCGCCATCACGAACACCGGCGCCGGAGGCGAGCAGCGACTGACCTACGGCGGTCAGAACTTCCCGCTCAACCAGTGGTCGAACGTGGTCGTCACCGTCTCGGGCACGCAGGGCACGATGTACCTCAACGGCACGGTCGTCGCCACGAACCCGAACATGACGGTGAAGCCGTCGGCTCTCGGGAACACCAACCGGAACTACCTGGGCAAGTCGCAGTACGGGGACCCGGCCTACGACGGCGCGATCGACGACTTCGCCGTCTACGACCGGGCGCTGTCCGCGGCCGACGTGGCCGCTCTGGCCGGCGGCCGGGCGGCGGCGGGCACCGTCGCGCAGTACGCGTTCGACGAGGCGTCCGGAGCCGCGCTCCAGGACTCCTCGGGGAACAACCGGAACGGGACCATCGTGCTCGGAACCGACGGGGCCACCACCAGCACCGCGACCGACGCCCAGACCGCCGACCGGTTCTGGACGCTCACGCCGGTCGCCGTCGCCGACACGACCAAGCCGGCGGTCACGCTGGTGTCGCCCACCACGGCGGGCCCCTTCTCCGCACTGGCCGTCCAGGTCGACGCGACGGACGACCTCGGACTGAAGCGCATCGTGGCCAACATCTACAAGGACGGCAAGCTCGTCACGAGCACGCAGTCCCCGGTCGCCGGTGGAGCGAGGACCGGATCGCACTCGGCCACGGTGCAGCTGCCCGACGGGAACTACACCGTCAAGTACAACGCGGAGGATCTCGCGGGCAACATCGCGCCCACGAAGACCTTCGCGGTGACGCTGGACAGCACGGCGCCGACGGCCACGGTCAAGACCGAGCCCTCCTTCACCACCGGTGAGAAGGGCGTCTACGACCAGGTGAGCTTCAAGCTGTACGACGCGGGCAGGATCGACAGGGCGGTCATCAACGGTCGCGTGAAGGATCTCACCGACAACGCGTGGTCCGACGTGAACTTCATCAAGCCGGGCGTCTTCGGCGCGGTCAAGGGTGCCAACACCATGGTCGTCCACGACGTCGCCGGGAACACCACCACCGTCCAGTTCACCCTGAACTGACCCGGACCTCGAGGCGCCCCGTATCCGTACGGGGCGCCTCGAGCGTGTGCGGGGCATGCCACGGCAGGCTGGGCGCAGCTGGGGCGCCCCCCACCCGGACCGGCAGCGGCCCCTGGATGCAGGAGCATGAGGTGCGACCGCCGCGTGCTCTCCTGCACCTGAGCGGAGAGCCGGCAGCAGTCCGACCGGTCCTCGCCGTCCGACAGCCTCCGAGGAGAACGACAGTGGCCACCATCGCAGACGTCGCCCGCGAAGCGGGCGTCTCCCGCAGCACCGCGTCCTACGCGTTCTCGGGCAACCGCCCGATCTCGGCCGAAGTGCGCCGGCGAGTGCTCGCTGCGGCTCGTCGCCTGGAGTTCACGCCCAACGCGGGCGCGCGATCGCTGGCGACCTCGCAGACCCGGGTCATCGGCCTGCTGGCGCAGTTCCTCGAGGACGAGTTCGCCCCCGCGATGCTGCAGTACACCCTCGGCGTCTCGAACATGGCCCGCGAGCTCGGATACGACATCCTGCTGGTCACCGACGCCGACGGCACGAGCGCCCTGCGACGCATCAGCGACTCCCGCATGGTCGACGGGATCGTCCTGCTCAACGTCGCCGTGGACGATCCGCGGCTGGACATCCTGCGCAACGCCCGGCAGCCGGGCGCCCTCGTCGGCCTGCCGAGGGACTGCTCCGGCGTCGACGTCTTCGACCTCGACTTCGAGGAGACCGGTCGCGCGATGATCGAGCACTTCCACGCCCTCGGGCATCGGGAGCTCGTGCTCGTGTCCCCGCCCCAGCACGTCGTCGATCGCGGCGGCGCCTACGTCTGGCGCCTGCAGGACGCCGCTCTCGAGGCCGCCGACGCCCACGGCATCCGACTGCACACGTCGTTCGCGCCCTCCACCCAGCCGGACGTCGGCCGGGCGCTCGGAGACCTGCTCGACGCGCACCCTCGGGCGACGGGCCTGCTCGTCAACAACGAGGCGGCCGCAGCGGCACTTCCGAGCGTTCTGGGAGCGCGGAGCACGAGGAGCCCGGAGGACGTCTCCGTGCTCGGCCGGTTCTCGGAGGAGTTCGCGCGCACCTTCTCGCTCCCCTACTCCTTCGTGGAGAGCGCACCCGACCGGCTAGGGAGCATGGCGGTGCGTCAGCTCGTCCGCCGGATCGAAGGCGCGACCGACACCGAGGAGGCGTACGTCGTGCGCCTCCTCGGCCCTGAGATCGTCGAACGTGGCAGCACGGCGCCTCCGCGTCCGGCTCCCGCGGCCTGAGCGGACGACCTCGCCCGGGCGCCCTCTCCCTCCACCCGGGACCACGACCACGAGGCGTCGGCAGCGGACCGCAGGAGGGCGTCGGGACCCCGGAGTCCGGCAGCAGTCGCGACCAGCGAGAGCATCAGCCGCGGATTCAGAGGTCGTCGAGAACCTCCCGAAGGATGCGGGTCAGCGCTGTCGTCCTCTCGTGGTTGGTGGCCGATCCGAACGTGTAGTGGGGCATCCTCCTCACGAACGACCGGGCGTCGGGTCCGAGAGCCTTCTCCAGTGCTTCGGCGATCCGGGTGTCCGGTCCTGTGCCCGACAGCCATTCGAACGCGGCGTCGCCCATGCCGACCACCACCGGCGTCCGGCCGTCGGCTCCTTCGCGACAGGTGGTCAGCTCCCAGGTCAGCAGCTCGGCGCAGCGTTCGACGTGGTCCCTGCCCGCCTGCTGCTCGTCGCGCAGAGTCGTCCGAAGAGCCCCCGCGTCACGGGTCGGAACCAGTTTGAAGACGTCCGACATGTAGGCGACAGGCGCACTCGAGTCGAGGACCTCGTCGTAGGCGGCGCGCACACTGTTCCGGAGTGCGCCGTCGCCCCGATGACCGGGCGAATGGAAGGTCTGCCAGAACGTCGGGTCGGAGGGAGGGTTCTTCCCGCCCCAGTTGATCGCGAACAGCACGACGGATGTCGTCATGGGCTGCAGCTCGACGAACTCCTCGGGACTGCTCGCCGTGACGGGGCCGGCCAGGTCACCGCGCTCGCCCCACCTCGCCCAGGACGTCGCGTGCCCGAGCTTCCAGCCCCCTCCCTCGACATCGGGATGGCTGATGTCCTCGTCACGCAGGGCCTGGTACGTGGCGTAATCGACAGGCGGGAAGCTCATAGCGGTCCTCTCGGGGCTGCAGGGCCCTGCCTCGGTGGCAGGAGGAGGGCGTGAGACCGGGCGTCTCGATCCAGAGGCTATCGAGACAGTGGTCTGATCCGTCCCTCGTTCTCGAGTCCCTCCGGAGCGTCGTGCCGACCTCCGATCGGCGGAACGGTCGACGGCCTTCCGGCACCACGAGCACGGGCCGGGCGGACGACAGGTCTCGCTCGACGCAGCGGCTCGCGCCCCGCCGTCGCGATCGCCACCGCCCGCTGGACCAGTACCCTGTCGCCTCGCACCGCGTGGACCATCACCACCGCGACCGCCGCCGCGGGAACTCTGGGCCTGGCGCTCGCCGCCGACACTCCGTCCGCCCTCGCGGCCTGCCTGCTCTTCGGATGGGGATACACCGCCGCCACCGGGTCGCTCATCGCCTGGACCGCCGCTCTCGACTCGGACCGCGCGGCGACCGGCACGGCCCTGCTCTTCGTAGTGCTGATCGCCGGACAGGCCGTGGGCGCAGTGGGGCTCGGAGCGCTGCTCGACGGGCCGGGCACGATGGTCGCCTTCGCCGCCGCTGCTGTCGTGACGGCAGCCGCCGGAATCACCCGCCGCCAGAAGTCGCCGAATGATCGGCTGTCGGCACGGTCGTCCGGTTCGTAGTGTCGGACGTATGGATCCGCGACCGCTTCCCGCCGTCGGCGCCCCGGCCACCCGTGCGCTCGAGGACGCGGGCGTGCACGATGTGGACGACGTGAGGCGGGTGGGCCTCGACCGTCTCGCAACCCTCCACGGAGTCGGGCCGAAGGCGCTCCGGCTCCTCCAGCAGGCCCTCGACGCGGACGATCCCGCTCCGTAGCGATCCCTTCCCTGCACGGTCACCTCGACCCGGAATGGTCGGAGGCTCGGCGTGCCGGTTCCCGGGGGCGATCCGACCGCGGAGGCGGCCGCCGGGGGAACGGTGGTCGGATGAACCAGGAGGCGCGATGAAGATCATGCTCGTGATGCGGTCGGACGGCAGCTACGCCGGGGGCGATGCGCCCGAGGACTACGCGGCCTGGGCGGACTACGACGCGTCGCTGAAGGCGGACGGCGTCCTCGTCGACTCCGGACGCTTCGCCGACGCCTCCGGGGACGTCTCCGTCGAGACGGATCTGACCGTGGCGGGCAGAGAAAGCGGCGCTCCGGCCCCTTCCCGAGCGGAGGAGCGGTCCGCCCTCGTCGGCTACTACCTGCTCGACTGCCCGACCCGGGACGACGCCGTGCGGTACGCCCGACGCGCCCCCCTCTACGGCTCGGTCGAGGTGCACGAGCAGGCGCAGTACTGAGCCCAGCTCTGCGGGCGCTCGCGGCGGCCTCGGGCGGATGATGGTCGGGTGAACCGCACCGATCGTCTGTATGGGCTCGTCGAGGAGTTGCGGGCGGTCTCGCCCCGGCCGCGGAGCGCGCGCCGTCTCGCCGAGCGGTTCGAGGTGTCGGTGCGGACCATCGAGCGGGACCTGTCCGCGCTGCAGCAGGCGGGTCTGCCGATCTGGGCGGAGCCCGGCCGCACGGGCGGCTACGTCATCGACGCGTCCGCGACCCTCGGTCCGGCCGGGTTCACGGTGGAGGAGGCCGTCGCCGTGCTGATCGGCCTCAGTGCGCCGCGGCGCAGTCCGTTCCGGCAGGCGGCCCTGACCGCTGCCCGGAAGACGCTCGCGGTCCTGCCGGACGACGTGGCCGCCCGCGCCGGCGCGGTCGCCTCCCGGGTGCACTTCCTCCTCGAGAGCGAGGAGGAGGCGGTCGTCCCGGCGGAGTTCGCGACGGCCCTCCGAGCGGATCGTGTCGTCCGGCTGCGCTACCGCGACAGCAGCGGCGCGGAGTCGGTCCGCGACGTCGAACCGCTCGGCTCGATCGGGAAGGAGGAGCACTGGTACCTGATCGCGTGGTGCCGGCTGCGGGAGGGGGTCAGGGCGTTCCGCGGCGACCAGATGCTGTCGGTCGAGGTGACCGACGAGCGGCCTCCGCAGCGCACCCTGCGAGCCGAGGACCTCGCGCTCCAGTACGGACGGCTGCGGTCCGTCGTCGACGACTGACCCGCCCCGGGGACGGCCGCCGCGGACCTCGCGGAGTCGCGGACGATCTTCGGAAACACCGACAGGACGGTGTCGCGACGACCGGCGAGCCTGGTGCCATCACCTCATCCCGGCCCTGAAGGAGCCCCATGTCGTTCACCTCCCTCCGCATTGTCACCGACGACCTCGACGGCCTCGTCGCCTTCTACGAGCAGGTCGTCGGCCGACCGGCCGAGCGCCCGGCGCCGGTCTTCGCGCAGTTCACGGGAGCGGGTGCGACCCTCGCGATCGCCCGCACCTCGACGGTCGCGATGCTCGACGGCGCCGTCGTCCCCGCGTCGAACCGCTCCGTCCTGCTCGAGTTCGAGGTGGCCGACGTCGACCGCGCCTTCGCCGAGCTCGCACCCCGGAGCGAGGACGTGGTGCTCCCGCCGAGCCCCATGCCGTGGGGCAACCGCTCCGCCCTCGTCCGCGACCCGGACGGGAACGTCGTCAATCTGTTCAGCAGGCCCGCCGGCTGATCGGGCGCTCTCCGTCGGTCCGAGCACGCCCATGCCTGGCCGGTGGGACACGACGGGGGTCGCGGAGACCACCGGAGATCCTCTCTCGCGAGGCGATCCTCCCGAGCGGGCGTGGCCTCGGGCCGAGCGCGATCGGTCTGCGGGTCGCAGGCGGGAGCACGGCGACTCCGTCCAGCGTGACGTCCCGACCGCACTCCGACCGTCGGGACGGCCACCCGCCGCCGGTGTCCTCGGCGGTACCCTCGCGGCATGACCTTCGTGAACGTCGGCACCCTCGGGGCCGTCCCCGGCAGACGCGACGAGCTCGTCGCCGTCCTCACCGAGCACAACGACGACCTCGTCGACGCCGGCTGCCTGCTCTACGAGGTCGGGGTCGACGACGAGCAGCCCGACACCGTCTTCGTCGTCGAGCTGTGGGAGAGCGCCGAGGCGCATCGGGCCTCCCTCGCCCTCCCCCGGGTCCAGGCCGCGATCGCGACGGCGCGCCCGCT
Source organism: Rathayibacter sp. AY1G1 (assembly GCF_002932095.1). Classification (NCBI taxonomy): domain Bacteria; kingdom Bacillati; phylum Actinomycetota; class Actinomycetes; order Micrococcales; family Microbacteriaceae; genus Rathayibacter; species Rathayibacter sp. AY1G1. The sequence goes on along the minus strand of NZ_PSUZ01000014.1, from coordinate 54,995 downwards.
GCTCAGCGGCGCCTTCGGCGGCTACCGCTTCGACGCAGCAGGCTCTCCCCTCCGGAGCTGACTCGCGCCGAAGGCCTGCCGGCCGTCGGCACAGGCCGACCTGGAGTGAGCGGGCCGTCCGTCAACGGAAGACCTCTTCCTCTCCCGCCACCCCGACACCTCGAAGCGGAGCACCGTGATCAGCACGTTCCTCGTCGACCACGCCGCGCTCGTCCCGATCGCCTTCTGGATCGCGGTCGCGGTGGTCACGGCGATCGCCTGGCTGCTGCACCGGCGCGGCGCGGAAAGGTCTCTTCTCGTCCTCGCCGCGCTCGCCTTCGTCGTGGGGATCGCGCTGACCGTGTATCCGCCCGACGGGACGCCGCGGGTCTTCTGCACCGTGCAGTTCTCGGTGCCGTTCGACGGCATCGACACCCTCGCGAACATCGCGCTCCCGCTCCCCGGGGCCCTGCTGCTCGCGGTCGCGGTCGGCCGGCCCCTGCTCGTCGCCGCCGCCGTCTCCGGCCTGTCCGCCCTGATCGAGCTGGTCCAGGCGGGCGTTCCGGCGATCGGCCGCTCCTGCGACACGAACGACTGGTTCATGAACACCATCGGCGCACTCCTCGCCGCGTTCCTCGCGGCCCTGATCCTCAGAGGGGAGAAGCGGCGCGGGCGTCGGCGAATGGTCCGCTGACACCGCCTGTCACGTCGCCCTGCTCTCGGCCGGGTGTCTCGGCGGCCGACATCAGCACGGGTCCGTCGATCCACGTCCCTGTGACGCGGACCTGCTCAGAGGACGGCCGACGCCACGGGTGCCGTCTCGGCGACGCCGAGGACGACCGGGCGTCACCGGGTGCCGCGGTCGCGTCTGTCGACCGCCCCAGGAGCTGTCAAGTCTCTCCCCCGTCGGCCTCGGCGCTGCGCACGCTGGGGGCATGAAGCACCTCCTCTTCGCGAACAAGACGATCCTCGTGGGAGACGACGCGGCGGACGCTCTGGTCGAGTACGGCGTCGCCCTCGCCGCGAGCAGCACGGCGGACCGCGTGGAGTACACCGGCATCGGCGCCGACGGCGGCACCGTGCAGGCGGTGTTCCTGCTCAACGCCGGCGCCGCCCTGGTCGCCGAGACCACTCCCTCCGATCTCCCCGAGCCGGACAACACGGCCGAGGTCGCCCGCATCCGCGAACGCACCAGGGCGCTCACGGGAGTGTTCCCCGTGCAGCCGAGCGAGGACGACATCACCTTCGACGTCGAGCTCGAGCACGGCTTCGGACACTGACCGGCCCGCCCATGGCCTCCCTCCACGCCCCCTGGCCGACGCTCTGACCGGGGACACGGACGACGCCGAGGTCCGTCGCTGGGCGGCGTCCCGCGCCCCGCTCACGCCGGGGACGATCGCCGTGCTGCAGGCCGTCGGCTTCATCAGCGCAGCGCAGCGGGTCCCCGCCGACACGGCCCTCGCTCTCCTGCTGACGGCGGCGGAGGACGACCGGCGCGATCCGCCCGACGTGGCTCGCGATGTCCTCGCGCGCCGCCATCCCCTGGCCGATCCCGGTGACGATCGCGGCGCGTCGGGCACCCCGTGATCACCGCCCTTCCGGAGCCGTGGACGGTCCGCCGCCGGCGGCGCTGTCTCCCGCGTCCGCGACGTGAAGCGCACCTCGCGCCGCCCGCCCCGCCCGCTGGATGCGCGCCCGCACCAGCCGCTGCAGCAGCGCGGGGTAGAGCTGAACGGCGATCGTCGACCCGAGCAGCCAGGCCGCGCCGCCCGTCGCACCCGTGACTGTCGCGGCGAGGGCGAGCGCGACTCCGACGGCCGTGCACGCGACGTGCACCGCCTCGGAGCGGCGGGTGTGCTGATCGAGAGCGGCCAGCCCCGCGCGCGTGCCGTCGAAGCCGCGCTCGCGGGTGACGAGGCGGTTCCACCCGGCGACGTCGAGCAGCCGACCGAAGACGCCGACCCCGAGCGCCCGCAGCACCGTCGGCTCACGGCGGCCCACGTCGAACCAGGACTGCTCGAGCGGACGGGTGCGCGCACCGAAGGTCAGTGCCGCCCAGCCGGTGAGGACCATCTGCCCGACCACGGCGAAGACCGGGCGCGAGGGTCCGATCGCGTGCCAGGCGGCGGCGAGGAGGGCTGCCGCGACGGCGGTGAGGACGAGGGTCCGGACCACTCCCGCTCCCTCCTGCCCGTGCTGCGGTGTCGGACCCGACCACCGGCGCACGCCTCCCATGATGACCGCTGCCGGGCAGTCGCCGTCAGGCCGGTACCGAGAGGGTCGCCGTGAAGACCGGCCCCCGGCGGGCCGGGTGAACGACGTCGAGACGGTGACGGTCCCGCCTGCCCGGGCGAGGATCGCCCGGGTGATCGCGAGGCCCAGACCGGCACCGCCGTCGTCAGGGGCTCACGCCGGGCTGGGTCGACCCGCGCCTCACCAGGTCCGTAGGCAGGGTGATGGCAGCCGGGCGCTCCCCCTCGATCGCCTGCAGGAGGAGGCGGACCATCTCCGCGCTGATCCGCTCGAAGGGCTGCCGCATGGTCGTCAGCGGCGGGTCCGTCGTGAGGGCGACGGCCGAATCGTCGAATCCGCCGACGGCGACGTCCTCCGGCACACGCTTGCCGAGCCGGGCGAGTGCGTCGATAGCGCCTGCTGCCATGCGGTCGTTGGCGGCGAAGACGGCGTCGATGTCGGGATGCGCGGCGAGAAGCGCCTCCATCGCAGTGGCCCCACCGGCCCGTCCGTAGTCGCCGAACTCCACCGCCTCCGCACCGCCCACCTCCGCGCGGTAGCCCGCGAGCCGCGCGATCCCTCCCGTAGTGTCGGGCGGTCCGGCGATCGTGGCGATGCGCGAGTGTCCGAGGCTCCGCAGATGAGCGACCATCTCCCGCGCTCCCTCCTCGTCGTCGGCGGCGACGTAGCCCATGCGCTTCTCGTAGCCGACCGGCACGCCGCAGGCGATGGCCGGCACTGAGGATCTCTGGATGTCCGTGAGCAGCCGTGCGCCGACGTGGGCGGAGATGAGCAGGACCCCGTCGACGTGGCCCGCGTCGATGTAGGCGAGGGCTCGCCTCTGCTCGTGCTCCGTCCCCGCGAGGATGAGGACGAGGGCGACGTCGTGCTCCGCGAGTGCGGCTGAGGCGCCTCGGAGCAGAGTGGCGAAGTTCGGATCCTCGAAGAGCGAGCGCGCGTCCTCCGTGAGGAGGAAGGCCACCGTGTCGGTGCGGCTGCGGGACAGGCTCCGGGCGTGGGGATTGGCGCGGTAGCCGGTCCTCGTGATCGCCGCCTCCACTCGCGCGTGCGCTTCGGGGCTGACCCATCTTCCGCCGTTCAGCACGCGCGAGACCGTCCCGCGCGAGACACCGGCCTCGACAGCGACGTCCTGAATCGTGGGGCGTGAGGGCGTCCCGCCTCTTCCGCGCGAAGGCATCCGCGTCACTTCACCGCCCCGGCCGCCAGGTCGACCCGCCAGAACCGCTGCAGGACGAGGAACATCGCGATCAGCGGCAGGATCGAGAGGAGTGCCCCGGTGATGACCAGCGTGTAGAGCGCCGGCGCGGAGGCGCCCTGGTTGAGCAGCCCGTTCAGGCCGACCGTGAGCGGGAAGAGCGAGTCGTCGCCGAGCATGATGTACGGCAGCATGAAGTTGTTCCAGATCGCGACGAACTGGAAGAGGAAGATCGTCACCAGCCCCGGCAGGAGCATCGGAACGGCGATCCGGGTGAAGATCCCCATCTCCCGGGCGCCGTCGGTCCGGGCGGCCTCGATGACCTCCGTCGGCACGGCGGCCGCGGCGTAGATCCGCGCGAGGTAGATGCCGTAGGGGCTGATGATCTGCGGCAGCAGCACTCCCCAGAACGAGTTGGTCAGCCCCACCTCGGCCAGCAGGAAGTACTGAGGGATCGCGAGGATCACGCCGGGGACGAGGACGCCCATCAGCAGGACGGCGAAGACGCCCTTCCTGCCTGGGAAGTCGAACTTCGCGAGCACGTATCCCGACAGTGCCGATACCCAGGTAGAGGCCACTGCACCGACGCCCGCGTAGAGCGCGGTGTTCAGCATCCAGCGCCAGAACAGACCTCCCCGGTACTGCGCGAGAGCGACCACGTTGTCGATCAGATGCGAGCCGGGCGCGAGCGTGAAGGTGGAGAAGAGCTCGCCGCCGCTCTTCGTGGACGCCGTCACCACCCACAGCACGGGGAAGAGGCAGTAGACGGCGCCGATCAGCAGGATCGTCGTCGCGATCCAGCCCGGACGTCCGCGATCGGGGTCGCGGCGTGCGGTCCTGGACCGTGTCCGCCCGACGGTGCGGGCGGGGGGCCGCTGAAGGATGCCGGGCACGGATCAGTCCTCCTGTCCGAAGGCTCGCTTCTGCACGACCCGGAGGAAGAGGAAGGAGACGGCGAAACTGGCGAGCGCGATCACGACGGAGGTCGCGGCGGCGGAGTGGATGTCGTCGCGGGTGAACGCGTCCCGGTAGACGAGCATCAGCGGGGACCAGGAGGTCGAGAGGCTGTTGGTCAGCGGTCGCAGCGTCGTCGGCTCGGCGAACACCTGCAGAGTTGCGACCATCGAGAAGAGCGCCGTCATCACCAGAGCGGGGGTGACGATCGGGATCTTGATGCGCAGCGCGATCTGCAGATCGCTCACCCCGTCGATCCGTGCCGCCTCGTAGACGTCGGAGGGAATGGCCTGGAGGGCGGTGTGGATGACGATCATGTTGAATCCGACGCCGCCCCAGAGCGCGATGTTCGCGATCCCGAAGACGACGGCGCCGGAGGACAGGATGTCGGGGGCTTCCCCGCCCAGCCGCTCAATCACGTACGCGAAAGGCGAGACGGCCGGCAGGTAGAGGAATCCCCAGAGCAGCGAGGAGATGACGGCCGGTACGGCGTAAGGCAGGAAGATCGAGACCCTCGAGAACGAGACCGCACGGGCCCGCCTCGCGTCGAGGAGGAGAGCGAAGAGGAGCGCGAGACCGAGCATGCACGGGATGAGGACGAGCCCGTAGAGGAGCACCCGTCCGACGCTGGCCCCGAACTCCGGATCGCTGAGCGACCCGAGGTAGTTCTCGATGCCGGCGAAGACCTGCTTCCGGCCGCCGGAACCCAGGCCGAGCCCAACGGCCTGCTTCTTCTGGAAGCTGAGCATGACGGTGTAGAGGATCGGCGCGGCCATGAAGGCGGCGAAGAGCACGATCGCCGGTGCGAGCATCGCATAGGGAGCGAGTACTCGGGCGCGGAAGCCGGTGCCGAGTCGACCTCTCCTCGGCGGCGCGGTCGGGAGAGTCAGGGGTGGGGGAGCCATGCCGAGTCCTTCGGAACGAGAGCGGTCGGGAAGCGGCGCCGGATCCTCGCCGCCGGGAGGCGCGCGGCCCGATGGTGGACGCGGGCCGCGCACCGGTCACTCCACGGAGAAGCCGCTCTTCACGAGGTCGTCGGAGGTGATCCGCTGCATCTCGGCCACGGCGTCGACGAAGGCGGACCGCGTCCTCGCGGCGGCGGCCTTCGCGAACTCGTCGTTGTACGCGCTGAAGGCGACGTTCACGTTCGGCCCGTAGGTGAACGGAGCGACCGACTCGGAGGCGGCGGCGGCGATGTCGGAGAAGTCCCCCTGGGTGCTGAAGAAGTCGGGCGGGCTGCTGAGCGCTGCTCTCGCCGCCTCGGTCGCCGCCGGGTAGACGCCCGCGACCTCGGCGAGTGCCGCGACCGCCACCGGATCCGTGTTCAGCCAGGTCGCGAACTCGGCAGCGGCCGCGGTCTTCTTCGTCTGACTGGTGACTGCCGTGGTGCTTCCTCCCCAGTTCCCGCTGGAGGGGTTCGCGGCGTCCCACTGCGGCAGAGCTGCGGCGATCCACGCGCCTTTCGTGTCGGGGGCGTTGCCGCTGAGCACGCCGGGTGCCCAGACGGCGCTGATCCAGCCGACCTGCGAACCGTCGTTCAACCCTGCGTTCCACTCCGGCGTGTACATCGGCGTGTTGCCGATCGCCCCGGATTCGACGAGCTCTCCCCAGTAGGCCGCGACCTTCTCGGTCGGTCCGGCGTCGATGTCGACGCCCCAGCTCCGGTCGTCCGTCGACCACCAGGAGGCTCCGGCCTGCTGCGCGAGGCCGGCGAACCAGCCCGCGTCGTTGGAGGAGAAGGTGCCCAGGTGTCGGGCCGGGTCGGAGGCGTGGACGACCTCCGCGGCCGCGGCGTACTCCTCCCACGTCGTCGGGACGCCGAGGCCGAGGCTCTCGAGGATGTCCGCGCGATAGTAGGCCATCATCGGCCCCGAGTCCTGGGGGATCGCGTAGACGGCGTCACCTCCGAGCGTGACGGCCGACCAGGTGCCGTCGGAGAAGCTGCCCTCCAGATCGCCGGCGCCTTCGTCGGAGATGTCGGCCAGAGCATCCGCCGCGACGAGGGTGGGGATCTTCTGGTACTCGGCCTGAACCAGATCGGGGGCTCCGCTGCCCGCCTTGACGGCGGTGAGCAGCTTGGTGATGGCGGGGTCGCCGCCGTCCTGCTTGCTGACGGTGACCTGGATCTCCGGGTGGTCCTCGTTCCAGATGTCGACGACCTGATCGAGGTTCGGCGCCCAGGCCCAATACGTCAGCTCGACAGTGCCCGAGGCTCCGTCGTCGAAGCCGGTGGAGCAACCGGTGAGCAGGAGCGCTCCGGTGACAGCGGCGGCGCCGAGGGAGCGGATCCTGCGGAACGGGATGTGCATTCGTCCTCCTTGAAGAAGCTGGTTTGTCGATCCCCGGCGCCTCCGCTCGGGAGGAGGACGGCGGCGTGCCCTGTGAGCGGTTACAGTTAGCCATACGTGTATGGTCCTGTCAACAGTGGCGCAGCCACCCGCACCAGGGCACGACACTGGGACCGCGCACAGCCGAAGGAGACAGCTCGCATGACCACCGCTACCGGCGACACCCCCTCCGCCTTCCGCTACCGGCTCCCCGGAGCCGACGGGCGTCCGCTCCCCCGGGCTCCGTGGATCCCGGGGCGGCCGGGGCTGCGTTACGGAGGCGACTACAACCCCGAGCAGTGGCCGCGGGAGGTCTGGGCGGAGGACGTCGCCCTGATGCGCGAGGCGGGCGTCGACCTCGTCAGCGTCGGGATCTTCTCCTGGGCACTGCTCGAGCCGCAGGAGGGCCGGTACGACTTCGGGTTCCTCGACGAGCTGCTCGATCTGCTGCACGGCGCCGGGATCGATGTCGACCTCGCGACCCCGACGACCGTCCCGCCCGCCTGGTTCTGGAAGGCGTACCCGGACTCCCACCCTGTCACCCGGGAGGGCGTCACCCTGGGCCGGGGCTCGCGCGGCATGGTCAGCCCGAGCTCGCCCGAGTACCGGGCGGCGGCCGTCGCCGTCACGGAGCAGCTCGCGCAGCGCTACGCCGCGCATCCCGCGGTGGTCCTCTGGCACGTGCACAACGAGTACGGCGCTCCGGTCAGCGAGGACTACTCCGACTACTCTGTCGCGGCCTTCCGCGCCTGGCTGCAGGCGAAGTACGCGACGCTCGGCGCTCTGAACGCGGCGTGGGGCACGCTCTTCTGGGGCCAGGTGTACGGGGAGTGGGACGAGATCGACGCGCCACGGGTCGCGGCCACCGTCGTGAACCAGACGCAGCGGCTCGATTTCGCCCGCTTCACCTCGGACGCGCTCCTCGCCTGCTTCACGGCGGAGCGCGACGCGATCAAGCGCTACTCGGACAAGCCGGTCACCACGAACTTCATGGCCACCAACTGCCCCTCGATCGACTACTGGAGATGGAGCAGCGAGGTCGACCTGGTCTCGAACGACCACTACCTGGCCGCAGAGCGCCACGACAACCACGTGCTGCTGGCGATGGACGCCGACCTCACGCGATCTTTCGCCGGAGGGCGTCCGTGGATCCTCATGGAGCACTCGACGTCGGCGGTGAACTGGCAGCCGCGCAACATCGCGAAACGCCCCGGTGAGCTCGCACGCAACGCCGCGAGCCATCTCGCGCGCGGGGCCGACGCGGTCCTCTTCTTCCAGTTCCGGGCCTCCCGGTACGGAGCCGAGAAGTTCCACTCCGCGATGCTCCCCCACGCCGGGGCGCGGACGCGGGTCTGGAAGGAGGTCGTCGAGTTCGGCGCCGACCTCGACCGCCTCTCAGCGGTCCTCGGCTCCGTCGTCCGGACTCGCGTCGCGATCCTGTGGGACATCGAGTCCTTCTGGGCGCACGATCTGGAGTGGCGGCCCTCGGTCGAGCTCGATCACCGCGAGCGGATCGAGGCCTTCTACTCCGCGCTCTGGAAGCGCGGTGTCACGGTCGACTTCGCCCACCCCCACTCCGATCTCAGCGGCTACGGCCTCGTCCTCGCCCCCTCGCTCTACCTGATGGACCGGACGTCGTCCTCGAACGTGACCGAGTACGTCCGCGCCGGCGGCACGTTCGCCGCCTCCTACTTCTCAGGGATCGTCGACGAGAACGACGCCGTGCACGAGGGCGGCTTCCCCGGCGCCCTTCGCGCGGTCCTCGGCCTCTCGATCCCCGAGTTCCTGCCGCTCCGCGACGGCGAGGTCGTCGAGCTCGACTCCGGAGCGCGAGGAAGCGGCTGGACCGACGACATCGCCCTCGAGGGCGCGGTCGAGAGAGCGCGGTACGCCACCGGACCAGCTGCCGGAGGACCGGCGATCACCCGCAACGTGCTCGGCGACGGATCGGCCTGGTACCTCTCCACGCGGCTCCGGGGCGACGACCTCGCGGACTTCGTCGACACCCTGCTCACGGACGCCGGCATCACTCCACCCGCCGAGACAGTGGAAGGGCTCGAAGTCGTCGTCCGCCACGGTGACGTCGCGGACTTCACCTTCCTCATCAACCATGCCGAGACGGACGCGGCGGTCGCGAGCCCCGGCACGCTCGAGCTCATCACCGGCAGCACCGTGGACGGGACCGTGGTCGTTCCGGGGAAGGGCGTCCGGGTCGTGCGGCGGGACCACTGAGGATCGACCACCTGCTTCACTCCGAGGTCGAGACCTCGCGGGAACCGCGGGTGCCGCGAAGGTACTCGAAGGTGCGCAGGGATTCAAGGGGACGGCCGTCCGCAGCGAACAGGGCCTGGTTGTCCCAGGCCGATCCGCCGTGACTCCCGCCGACGTGGACCGGGTCGTAGCCCGCGGCGCGGCTCGTCGCCCATCCCGCGCCGAAGCGCTCCCAGAGCGACCGGTTCGCGGCGAGAGCCGATGGAGGACCGACGGGCAGCCAGGCCGGCTCCCAGTAGAAGACGCCGATGCCCGTCGATCCGACATCGCGCACTGCTGCGACGACATCCCGGAGAGCCGTCGCCTGGCCCTGCACACTGATCGGGTACCGGCTCGAAGAGGGAGCAGTGGCGATGACGTTCGGATGCCCGTCGCCGTCCGTCAGGGTGTATGGCCACGAGGTCTCGGCGACCATCACCTTCTTGCCGTAGGTCCGTGAGACCTGGGCCAGCACCTCGGTGAGGTTCGCGGTCGAGCCGTGCCAGTACGGATAGTAGGAGCTCGCGAAGACGTCGTAGTCGACTCCGAAGCGGTGGAGCCCCGCGGCGATCGCCGAGTACCGCCCGACGGATTCCGGGTTCGTGAAGTGCAGAGCGACAAGAGCATGCGGCAGCACTTCCCGCACGGCGGAAGCACCCGCTGCGAAGAGCGCTGCGAGGGAGGCGTCCATCGATGTGGCGTCGCGGGAGTAGCCGGCCATCCCGGTGTTCGTCTCGTTTCCGACCTGAACGACGCGCACGTCGACGCCGGCGTCCTCGAACCTCCGCAGCGCGCTGACCGTGAAGCCTCGCACGGCTGCTGCCGTCGCCTCCGGCGTCGAGCCGGCCCACGACTTCGGAGCCAGCTGACGACCGGGGTCCGCCCAGAAGTCGGAGTAGTGGAAGTCGACCAGCACTCCCAGTCCAGCAGCCGTGGCGCGTCTGCCGACCTCGACGGCTCGCCCGACGTCGACGTTCCCGCCGCCGTAGCCTCGGCCGCGGTCATCGAACGGATCGTTCCACACCCTGACCCGGACCGCCGTGACGCCCGCATCAGCGAGGACGGCGAAGAGATCCGCCGGAGAGCCGCTCCTCTCGCGGAAGACGACCCCGCTCTCCTCGAGGGAGAGGACGGAGGAGACGTCGACACCGCTGAGGAATCCCGTGGACATGCCGTCGACGCGGCTCACGACGACCGGGACACTCGTCGAGGCGGCAGGAGCGACTGGGGCCGGTGCGACCGTCCCGACGGTCAGGCAGGCGATCACAGCGGTGATCGAGAGGTGGAACGTTCTGCTTCGTCGCATGGTCAACCCTTCCGAGCGGTCCGTCACGGAGGAGGAGCCCCGCCGCCGCGGTCACGATCGCCGACCATAGGTTCGAGCGGCCGAGGGAACAACAGCCTTCTCCGTACAGGCGCGGCTTCCACCAGAACTGGCGCGGACGCGGAGCCGTGACGACCCTTCCCAAAGGGCTTCACGACGATGAGCCGCTCCCCGCTCGCGCGCCGCAGTCTCACCCGGGCGCCCCGCACCGGGCATCCGCCGCCTTCTCGACGGCGCTTCCTTGACACCGCCGCCGGCCGGTCATCATCATGCAGTCACGACCGGCGGCGGCGTGCCACCGGCGACCCGACAGGAACGGTGCACCGATGCCCACCATGCTCTTCGTCAACCTGGCCGTCGCCGATCTCGCCCGGGCGAGGGCCTTCTACGAGTCGCTCGGCTACTCGATCAACGAGGGCTTCAGCGACGAGAACGCCGTCAGCGTGGTGATCAGTGACACGATCACCGCGATGCTGCTCACTCGGGAGTTCTTCGCCGAGTTCACCAGCAAGCCGATCATCGACGCCACCACCTCGACCGAGGTGCAGCTCGCCCTCAGCGCCGACAGCAGGGAGGAGGTCGACACCCTCCACGGCAGGGCCCTCGCCGCGGGCGCGACCCCGGCCGGCGAGCAGGACCACGGTTTCATGTACTCGAAGAGCTTCGACGACCTCGACGGCCACCACTGGGACTTCGTCTGGATGGACCCGGCGGCTGCGGCGGGCGGTGCGCCGGAGCTGTCCGTCGAGGAGATCCGGGCGAACACGACGCACAGCTGAGGCACGACCCGTGGACGCCGAGCGGTCGACGTCCACGACCCGCGCAGTCACACTCCGTCACGATCCGGCGCGCACTCCCCTCGGCCTGACAGGCTCCCGGCATCCGCCTTCCGGGCGTCTGGACAGGAGCACACCGTGACGATCACTGCACCGGCGACCACCGCGACCACTGCGGCGGCGAGCGCCGCGACCAGGGTCTCCGCGCCCGCACCCCGTGCCTCCGCGGCGGCCGGCTTCACCACGCGCCAGGTGCACGCCGGTGCCGCGCCCGACGGCGCCCACGGAGCGCGCGTCACGCCCGTGCACCTCAGCGCCGGCTTCGTGTTCGACAGCTTCGAGCACGCCCGCGAGCGGTTCGCCGGCGAGGACGAGGGCTACCTCTACACCCGCAACGGGAACCCGACCACCGAGGAGGTCGAGCGTCGGCTCGCCGATCTCGAGGGCGGCGCCGAGGCGATCCTGGTGGCGAGCGGCCAGGCGGCCACCGCCTCCGCTCTCCTGGGGATCCTGCAGGCCGGCGACCGGGTGCTCTCGTCGCGCCGCTTGTACGAGGGCAACCGGGGGCTGCTGGTGCAGAACTTCGGTCGGCTCGGGATCGGCGTGGACTTCGTCGACGACGCGTCGGACCTCGGCGAGTGGGAGCGGCGGATCGGGCCCGACACCCGGGTCCTCTTCGGCGAGCCGATCCCGAACCCGAAGAACGATCTGCTGGACCTCCCGGCGCTGGCCGCGATCGCGCATCGGCACGGGCTGCCGTTCGTGGTCGACAACACGCTCGCGACCCCGTACCTCCTCCGCCCGATCGAGCACGGGGCCGACGTGGTCGTGCACTCGACCAGCAAGTTCCTCGCCGGGCACGGCTCCGCCCTCGGCGGCGTGATCGTCGACGCCGGCACGTTCGACTGGGCGGCGCGCCCCGCGCTCTTCCCGCACCTCAACCAGGAGGAGCGGTCGTTCGGCGGCCGCAGCTGGACCGAGCAGCACGGCCGGCGCGCCTTCGTCTCGTACACGCGGGACATCGTGGTCTCCCGCCTGGGACCGACGCCGTCACCGTTGAACTCCTTCCTGCTGCGGCAGGGCGTCGAGACGCTGTCGCTGCGGGTCGAGCGGCACTCCGCGAACGCCCTCGCCGTCGCCCGCTTCCTCGAGGGGCGGCCCGAGGTCGTGTCGGTCGACTACTCCGGCCTGGAGTCGAGCCCGTCGTTCGCCCTCGCGCAGCGCCTGCTCCCCCGCGGGCAGGGCTCCGTCTTCTCCTTCACCGTGGCCGGAGGGGAGGCGGGCGCGGCCGCCTTCATCGACGCCGTCGAGCTGTTCAGCCACATGACCCACCTCGGCGACGTGCGCTCGCTGGTGCTGCATCCCGCGTCGACCACCCACGCCGGACGCACCCCCGCCGAGCGCGCCGCCGCCGGGATCCACCCCGGGCTCCTCCGGCTGTCGATCGGGATCGAGGACGTCGACGACCTCCTCCGCGACCTCGAGCGCGGGCTCGCCGCGGTGCGCGCACACGCCCTCCCCGCGCTCGCGGAGGTGTGAGCGTGGCGCGCCGTCAGCACTTCGGCTGGTTCTTCTCCCGCGGCTTCGGCCCGCAGGGGTGGGGGCACCCCTACCGGGAGTGGAACCACGACTGGACGAAGCCCGGCCTCTACCAGCAGTCGGCCCGCGAGCTGGAGCAGGCCGGCTTCGAGCTGATCGTGATGGAGGACGCCGTCTCGCTCGGCTCCCCGGAGACGCTCGACCTGCGGGTGCGGGGGGCGTACGGCGGGCCGAAGCACGATCCGCTCCTCCTGGCGCCGTACCTGTTCGCGGCGACCGAGCGGATCGGGCTGGCCCCGACGATCAACGCCGGCATCACGCCCCCGTACCTCGCTGCCCGGCAGGCGGCGACGCTGCAGCACCTCAGCTCCGACCGCTTCGGGATCAACCTGGTCACCGACGTCGGCAGCGCCCGACACGTGGGCCTGGAGCCGCTGTCGCACGACGCGGCCTACGACCGGGCCGACGAGTGGATGGCGGTCGTCCGCCGGCTCTGGCACAGCTGGGGCGAGGGCGCGCTGGTCGCCGACCCCGGGTCGGGCCGCTACGCCGACGGCACCCGGATCGACGCGTTCCGGCACCGCGGGGAGCACTTCCGCGTGGACGGCCCCCTGAACGCCGTCCCCTTCGCGAACGGCGACCCGATCGTCGTCTCCCCAGGCGGCTCCCCCCGCGGGCTGGCCTTCGCCGGCACGCAGTCGGACGTGCAGCTCGCGCTCGCCCCTCTGGAGGCCCGGGCGGTGCGCGACTACCGGGCGCGCGTGCTCGCCGCGGCCGAGCAGCTCGGGCGGACGGCGGACGACCTGCGCGTGCTCTTCGTCGTGAAGCCCGAGATCGTGTCGAGCCCGGAGGAGGCCGCGCGCGTCGTCGAGGCGTCGCGCCACCCCGACGAGGACGCGCTGCGGCGGATCGCGCTCGGCTGGTCGAGCGACCTGGAGACCGACCTCACCGGGCTGGACCTGGACCTCCCCGTCCCGCGGTCGGTGTTCGGCGAGCACGTCTCGCACGGCACCATCGCCGGCCTCTACGGCGGCACGGAGGACGCTCCGCTGCGGGAGCTGCTCATCAGGAAGGCGCGCAAGGGCCGCGTCGCCGAGCGCGCCGGCTTCGTCGGCACCGCGGAGGAGTTCGCCGACTTCGTCGAGGAGCTCGGCGACGACGGCGGCAGCGACGGGCTCCTCCTCTCCGGGGACCTGCACCCGGTCACCCTGCACCGGATGCTCGACGACCTCGTCCCCGTGCTGCGCCGCCGCGGGATCCTCCGCGACGAGCTCGCTCCCGGCGGGACCCGCGCCAACCTCTTCGGGACGTAGGGGGGGTCCGCCCCGTCTCACTCCGGATCCTGCGCCCGGCCGGGCACCGGGCGGAAGGATCCGTGCTCGATCTCGTGGGCGAGCTGCACAGCCTCGACACGCGAGGCCGCCCGGTCCACCGCCGGCGGCCCGGCCTCATCGGGGGTGCAGAGGGAGCGGAGGCGCTGAAGGACGGCTCCTCGCCACTGTCGTGCGATGCCGCCCGCCTCGGTGCTCCGCCGTCCCACCTCGTCGAGTCCCCGCGAAGGCGCTCCGCCGTTCACACGGCGGCCCGCACGGCTTCGAGCGTCTCGAGGAGGAGGGGACGCGGCATGGCGAAGACGAGACGCACGTGGTCGGCGTAGCCGGCGCCGCACAGGCGTCCGGAGGTGAGCGTCACTCCCGCCTCGCGCTGCAGGTGCTGCGCGGGATCGGCGAGGCCGAGAGCACCCAGGTCGAACCAGGCGAGATACGTCGCCTCCGGGGTGCGGTGCCCGATCCGGGGCAGCTCGGAGGCGAGGAAGTCGGCGATGAGGCGCCGGTTGCCGTCGAGGTAGTCGACGACCTCGTCGAGCCACGCTCCGCCCTCCCGGTAGGCGGCCGTCGAGGCGATCACGCCGAGATTCGAAGCGCCGTGCTGCACCGCGAACCCGAAGCGCGAGTAGACGTCCTCGTCTGCGTCGTTCGTGGTGATCAGCTGCGCGGCCTTCAGGCCGGGGATGTTCCACGCCTTCGAGGCGCTCGTTCCGGTGACGGAATGCCGGGCGGCCTCCTCCGAGACCGAGGCGTAGGGGATGTGGGGGACGCCGTCGAACCGCAGCGGCGCGTGGATCTCGTCGGCGAAGACCCGCCCGCCGTGGCGCTCGACGACAGCGGCGAGACCTTCGAGCTCGGACCGCGGCAGGACCGAGCCCGTCGGGTTGTGCGGATTGCAGAGCACCAGGGTGCCCGCTCCCTGCGCGAAGGCCGCATCGATCCCGTCGAGGTCGTGCTCCCAGCGGCCGTCGACGATCGTTCCCGGGACCTCGATCACCTCGCGTCCGATGGCCGACAGGTAGGTGAGGAACGGCATGTAAGCGGGGGTAGGCACGATCACCGGTGAGCCGGGGCGGGAGAACTCGGTGACGGCCACTCCGAGCGCGGCCATGACATCCGAGACGGAGTGCACGCGGGCGGGGTCGACCGTCCACGCGTACTGCTCAGCGAGGTACTCCGCGGCGGCCTCGCCCAGCTCGCCCGCAGTCGAGGGGGACAGATAGCCCAGCACGTCGCCGGCCACGGCGTCGTGCAGTGCCCTCCGAACGGCCGGCGCCGTACCGAAGTCCATCTCGGCGACCCAGGCTCCGATGGTGCCGGGGCGGAGGCTCCACTTGCGGCTCGTCGGGCGGTCGAGTCGTTCGCGCGTGAGCGAGTCGAACAGGTGCATGGGAGTCCTCGGGGAAGCGGGCGGAGGGCGCCCCCGCTGGTCGATCGGGGCGCCCGAGGCGGGGGCGGCTCAGCTGTTGTCGAGCGGGAGCCCGGGCGGGTTCACCAGGGCCTCGTCCATGGCCTCGTCCTGCAGGCCGTAGGCCGACAGCCAGTCCTGGTACTGACCGTTCCCGATGAGGTAGCCGAGGGCCTGGGCGATCGGCTCGGCGAGTCCGGAGTCCTTCTTCACAGTCGCCGCGATCAGCCCGTCGAGCGATTCGCCCGCTCCGGAGAACGTGCCGGCGTTGCGGGTCGGGTCGGCGCCGTCCTCCGAGATCCGGTTCTGGTAGACCGTCGTCGGGTTGGGCCCGAAGTAGGCGTCGATCCGGCCGGAGCCGAGAGCGAGAGTGACGGAGTTGGCATCGGGCAGTCGCGTGATCTCCAGGGACCTGCCCTCGGACTGCAGACGGGCCTGCCACTCGAGCAGGATCTTCTCCTGGTTGGTGCCGCTGCTGACCGCGACGGTGAGTCCGTCGAGGTTCTCGTAGTCGCCGTCGAACTCCCAGTCGTTCGAGGCGAGGACCTGGAACGCGAGGGTGTCGGCGCGGTAGGAGGCGAAGTCGTACTTCTCCTTGCGCTTCTCCGTGACGGTGATGTTCGAGAAGCCGACGTCGCTGCCTCCGGTGTCGATGCCCACGAAGAGGTTGTCCCAGGTGGAGTTCTCCACCTCGGGCTGCAGCCCGAGGACGGCGGCGACGAGGCGGCCGAGATCGGGCTCCGAGCCGGTGAGGGTCTCGGTGTCGGTCCCGGTGAACGCGAGCGGAGGGAAGCCTGCGGGGAGAGCGCCGACGCCGATCGTCAGGGTCCCGCGGTCGAGGATCTCCTGCGGCAGCGTGCCGCGGATCTCGTCGACGACCGGCACGTCGATGTCCGTCTCGGTCGCCGCTCCGTTGGAGAGGGCACCCACGGTGACGGTGGTGGTGCCGGAGGCGGCTCCCGGGGAGGCCGGGTCGGAGGCGGCGGCACCGGAGCAGGCCGCGAGGCCCGTCGTCAGCGCGGCGGCAGCGAGAAGCGCCCCGACTCTGGTCCAACGAGTGATGTGCGGTCTGGTCATGATTCGATTCCTGTGTCTGTCGTGCGGATGGAGAGGAGGAGGAGTGCGGGGGCTCAGCCGAGGACTCGGCCGAGGAAGTCGCGGGTCCGCGGATTCTGCGGGCGGTCGAGGACCTCGCTCGGGCTGCCCTGCTCGACGACGAGGCCGTCGTCGACGAACACCACCCGGTCGGCGACCTCGCGGGCGAAGCCGATCTCGTGGGTCACGACGATGAGGGTGCGGCCGCTCTCGGCCAGCGACCGGATGACCTGCAGCACCTCCCCGACGAGCTCGGGATCGAGAGCCGAGGTCGGCTCGTCGAAGAGGATCACCTCGGGGTCGAGCGCGAGCGCACGCGCGATGGCCACGCGCTGCTGCTGGCCGCCGGAGAGCTGCCTCGGATAGGCCGCCGCCTTGTCGGCGAGACGGACGTGCTCGAGCAGGGCGCGTGCCCGCTCGCGGGCCTCCGCGGGCGGCTGCCCCTGCGAGATCGGCGCCTCGGTGACGTTCTCGAGGATCGTCAGGTGCGGGAAGAGGTTGAAGCTCTGGAAGACGAAGCCGATCCTCGCCCTCTGGCGCAGGATCTCCTTCTCGCGCAGCTCCTTGAGCCGACCGCCGCGCAGCCGCACCCCGATCAGCTCGCCGTTCACGGAGACGAACCCCTCGTCGAGCTTCTCGAGATGGTTGATCGCCCGCAGCAGGGTCGACTTGCCCGAGCCGCTCGGACCGAGGATAACCGTGACGGTGCCCGCCTCGACGCGCAGGTCGACTCCCCGGAGCACGGTCCGGTCGCCGTAGGACTTGGTCGCGTTGTGGATCTCGATGGCGGCGGTCATCGCGCACTCCTCAGGCCGGCGAGCGAGCGCCGCACCCGCTGGAGGGGCGTGGGCGCGAGCTCCCGGTGCGCGCCGCGGGCGTAGAAGCGCTCGATGTAGAACTGCACGACCGAGATCGCCGAGGTCAGCACCAGGTACCAGATCGTCGCGACGACGAGCAGGGGGATGATGTCCGTCGGGTACGTGCTGCCGAGGTTCTGAGCGACCCCGAACAGGTCGAGCAGCGAGACGTAGAACAGCAGCGAGCTCGCCTTCAGCAGGCCGATGATCTGGTTCACGTAGGCGGGCACGATCGAGCGGAGCGCCTGCGGGAGGATGATGCGGGTGAACTGGCGGCGCTGCGGGATCCCGAGCGCCTTCGCCGCTTCGTGCTGCCCCTGATCGACCGCGAGCACCCCGGAACGGACGACCTCGGCGCTGTAGGCGATCTCGGACAGGCTCAGGCCGATCACGCCGAGGGCGAGCGGAGGCAGCAGCGACACCGTCGGCACCGACCACTGCGGACCGAAGGGGATGCCGATGCCGACGGTCGGATACAGGTTGCCGAGATTGAACAGGAAGATGAGGACGAGGATCAGCGGCACCGAGCGGAACAGCCAGATGTAGACCCAGCTGAGCGTCGACAGCACCGGATTGCCCGAGAGCCGGGCTACGGCGACGACGATGCCTCCGACGAAGCTGATCACGGCGCTGATGGCGGTGGCGAGGAGCGTCAGCTGCAGCCCCTTCAGGATCGCCGGACTGAAGAGCCAGGTCCCGACCTTCGGCCACTCCCACGACGGGTTCGTGAAGAGGGTCTGTCCGGCGTTCAGCAGGAGCACGAGGACCAGTGCGGCGACCACCCAGCGCACCGGGTGGCGCAGCGGCAGCACCGGCCGCTCGCCGAGTCGGGCGAGGTCGATGCCTCCGGGAAGGGGGCCGGACGTGTCCCGCGGTCGAGGCGGCGCGATCGTGCCGCTCATGAGGCACGCCCCGTGACGCGACCGCGCAGGCGTGCTCCGCCGTCGGGCAGGGACGCGGTGAGCTGCGCGAAGGAGTCGTCGTGCGCGGTCCGGATCCTCGCGACGTCGAGCGGCCGATCGGTGAGCGTCCGCGCATAGCCGTGCAGGACGACCACCTCCGGAGGCTGGGTCACGTCGTAGAGCGGTGTGTAGCCCGCGGTGAGGTAGAGCCGCTGCGCCTCCGGCTGGAGCGGCCCGGTCGTGAGGTAGACGGTCGAGTAGCCGAGCCGGCGGGCCTCCGCCTCGAGCTCTGCGACCACGCGCAGGGCGAGTCCCTGCCGACGGTGCGCCGAGGATGTCCAGATGCGCTTGAGCTCGGCGGTCGTGTCGTCGAATCTCTTCAGCGCGCCTCCGGCGATCGCGGTGCCGTCGCGCAGAAGCAGGACGAAGGATCCCTCCGGCGGGGCGAACACCTCGCTCGGGTAGCGCGCGAGCTCGGCCGATGCCGGCTCGCCCCAGGCGGTGCCGTAGCGGGTGTCGTACTCGCGCTCGAGCTCGTCGAGCAGGGGCCGGGCCCGCGGGTCATCGGCCCGCACATGGACGAACTCGTCGGCCGCGACGGTGTCAGACGAGGACACGAGCGGCCTCCTCGGCGGCCTGGGCGGCCGCGGCGTCGCGTCGAGCGATCTCCTCGCGCACCAGCGGTATCACGTGGCGACCGAAGTCGAGGGTGTCGTCGACGTAGTCGTAGCCGCGCGCCGAGATGATGTCGACCCCGAGATCGACGTAGTCGAGCAGCGCGGCGGCCACCGTCTCCGGCGTCCCGACGAGGGCGTTCGAGTTGCCGCGCGCTCCCGCGGCGACTCCCGCCCTGGTCCAGAGCGCGCGATCGAAACGGTCGCCTGCGGCGGCGATCGCGAGGAGGCGCTGCGAGCCGGTGTTCTCCGGCGCGGCGAGGCCTCCGGGGGCGGTCTCGCGGGTGCGCGCCTCGATGCGGCGGAGGATCCCCTCCGCCTTCTCCCAGGCCTGCTCCTCGGTGGCCCCGAGGATGGGTCGGAAGGCGACCTGGATGCGCGGCGCGACGTCGCGGCCGGCCGCCGCCGCCGCCTCCCGGATGCTGCGGATCTGCTCGGCGGTGTCCCGCAGCGGCTCGCCCCAGAGCGCGTAGACGTCGCTCTCGGCGGCACCGACGGACAGAGCGGCGGGAGAGGAGCCTCCGAACGAGATCTGCAGCCGAGGCTGCTGCACCGGCCAGACGTCGCTGACGAACCGGGAGAAGCGGTAGTGCTCCCCGGCGTGATCGAACGGCTCACGGGTCGTCCAGACCTGCTTGACGATCCTGATGTACTCGGCGGTGCGCGCGTAGCGCTCGTCCTTGCTCAGGTAGTCGCCCTCCGCGGCCTGGTCCGCGTCCGACCCGCCCGTGATCACGTGGACGCTCAGGCGGCCTCCACTCAGCTGATCGAGGGTCGCGAAGGCTTTCGCCGCGACCGTGGGGTAGGAGACGTTGGGCCGGTGCGCCAGCAGCAGCTGGATGCGCTCGAGCCGCGACGCGATGAAAGCGGCGGCGACGGCGGGGTCGGGGGCTCCGGAGTGGTAGGCGAACAGGATGCGGTCCCACCCGCTGTCCTCATGAGCCGCGGCCAGACGCACCGTGTACTCCGGGTCGAAGCTCGCGCCGCTGCGTGCTCGTGTCTCGCTGCCGTCGTTGAGCGCGGCGATGCCGAGGAATTCGATGGGCACTCGAGGCTCCTGCCTGTCGGGGCGCACCGTTCTGCACGCCGTGGGGGCCGACGCTAGGGTCCGCGGCCACCCGGCTCCAACCCCGCCGCTACACACTTCTTCACATCGTCACGAGTCGTCACAGAGCGGCGTCCTCACGGGGGAAGGGTCATCGTGGACGCATGTCAGCGCCATCGGACGGGACCCGCTCCCTCGTGATCGTCGGGGGAGGTCCCCGCGCGGTCGGGGTCCTCGAGCGCCTCGCCGCGAATGCCGCCGAGGACGCCCTCGGGCCGGCCGCGCTCGTCGTCCACGTCGTCGACCCGTACCCCGTCGGCCCCGGCCGGATCTGGCGCTACGAGCAGTCGCCGCTGCTGAAGCTCAACTCGCGCGCAGCCGACGTGACGATGTTCACCGACGCGAGCGCGACGATCGAGGGGCCGGTGCGCCCCGGACCCTCGCTGATCGAGTGGGCGGAGGCGGTGCGGGCCGGCCGGATCGCGCTCGCAGAGGGCGACGAAGCCGTGCGCCGCGAGCTCGACGGGCTCCGCGCCGACAGCTTCCCCACCCGCCGGCTGCAGAGCCTCTATCTGCGCTGGTTCCACCGGGAGGCGCTCGTCGCTCTCCGCCCTGACGTCGAGGTCCGCGAGCACGCGGCGCGCGTCGTCGAGGTGCTCGGCCGCGACGACGGTGCGCAGCGGGTCGTCCTCGACTCCGGCGACGTGATCGAGGCGGACCTGGTCCTGTTCTCGCTCGGGCACAGCGGCGCTCTGCCGACGGTCGACGAGACCCGGCTGGCCGGGTTCGCCGAGCGCCACGGCCTCGCCTACCTGCCGCCGTCGTTCACGGCCGACGCCGACCTCGGATCCCTCCGCGCCGGACACGACGTGATCGTGCGCGGCCTCGGCCTCGTCGCGGTCGACCTCCTGGTGCTGCTCACCGAGGGCCGGGGCGGCCGCTTCGAACGGGACGACGCCGGCGGACTGCGCTACCACCCGTCGGGACGTGAGCCGCGCATCCTGATCGGCAGCCGCCGCGGGGTCCCCTACCACTCGAAGATCGGCTCGACGATCCAGGGAGCCGCGCCCGAGCCCCGCTGGTTCTCGGCGTCCGTCGTCGAGGAGCTGCGCTCGCGACACCGCCCGCTCGACTTCAGCGAGGACGTCTGGCCCCTGATCGCCCAGGAGATGCTCTGGGGCTACTACCGTGAGCTCTTCACCGGGCACCCCGACCGGGTGAGCACCGACTGGACGCACTTCTCGGAGGTGTTCTCGCGGCTCGACCCGCGCGCCTCGGTCCTCGCCGGCTCCCGCGGCCCGCGACCCGAAGCGGGACAGGGGTACGCTCTCCCCGCACTCGGGGCCGACGCCGAGCGGGTCCTCGGAGATGCGCGGACTCTGACCGCGCTCGTCGCGGACACTGTGCCGGACAGCCTCGACAGGCTGCTCCTCCCCGATCTCGACCGCCCGTTCGCCGATGTGCGGTTCGCCGACGGCTCGGCGCTGCAGGAGGCGGTGCGCGCCTATATCCGGGACGACCTGGCTCTGCGCAGCCGGCAGGAGCACAGCGCCACGATGGCGCTCTTCCTCGCGCTTCTGCGCAGCCACTTCCTCGTCGCCGATCTCACCGCGTCCGCGAGGTGGACGCCCCGCTCGCGGATCGAGGATCTGCACGGATGGTGGCTCGGCTGGTTCAGCTTCCTCGCGAGCGGGCCGCCCGCGCACCGTCTCGAGGAGCTGCTCGCACTCTCGGACGCGGGCGTCGTCGACTTCCTCGGCCCGGGCATCCGTGTGGAGACTTCCGAAGAGAAGGGCCGCTTCGTCGCGAGCGGCGGGGCGACCGATCAGGTCGTCCTCGCTGACGCTCTCGTCGACGCGCGCCTCCCCCGGACGTCCGTTGCGAGGAGTGACGACGCGCTGATGCGAGCGCTTGTCGCGTCGGGGTCGGCGGTCGAGGACCTCGTCGACGTCGGCGACACTCTCCTGTCGACCGGGAGGCTGCGCGTGCACCAGGACGACACCCTGCTGCGCTCGACGGCGGGAGGCCGCGTCGGCCGCCGGTACGCGATCGGCCCGTACACCGACTCGCCGTTCGTCGGCGCCTTCTCCCGGCCGGGCACGAACGCGGTGTCGTTCCGCGAGAACGACAAGGTCGCGCGCGCGCTGCTGCGCCGCCTCCGCGCACTCGACGACGAGGAGCTCGTCCGAGCCGGCACCCTGATCCGAGGAGCACGATGACCGCCGCCCCACCCCTCAGCCTCGCCGTCGCCCTCGAGGGCGCCGGCTGGCACCCCGCGTCCTGGCGCGAGCCTGGCGCCCGTCCCGACGCGCTCTTCACCGGCGCGTACTGGGCGGACATCGTGCAGCGGGCGGAGCGCGGCGGGATCGACTTCGTGACGATCGAGGACTCCTTCGCCCTGCAATCGGCGGACCCCTTCCTGGCCGACGACCGCACCGACGAGGTCCGCGGCCGGCTCGACGCGCTGCTGATCGCCTCCTACGTCGCCCCCCTCACGAGCCGCATCGGTCTCGTGCCCACGGTCACCGTGACGCACACGGAGCCCTTCCACGTGTCGAAGGCCGTCGCGACGCTCGACCACCTGAGCCGGGGGCGGGGCGGTTGGCAGGTCAGGGTGTCGTCACGCGTCGACGAAGCCTCGCACGTCGGACGACGAATCGCGGCGATGGTGCCGCCGGAGCCGGGCACGCCCCTTCTCGAGGACCCCGCGATCCGCGCCGTCGTCGACGAGCTCTTCGAGGAGGCGGCCGACGCCGTCGAGGTCGCACGGAGACTCTGGGACAGCTGGGAGGACGACGCCGAGATCCGCGACGTCGCCACCGATCGCTTCCTCGACGCCGACAAGGTGCACCGCGTCGACTTCGCAGGACGCTGGTTCTCGGTGCGCGGCCCCGCGATCACTCCCCGGCCGCCGCAGGGGCAGCCCGTCGTCGCCGCGCTCGCACACGCCGACATCCCGTACCGTTTCGCCGCGCGCTCGGCCGACGTCGTGTTCGCGACGCCTCAGAACGCAGCGGACGCCGAGAGGATCCTCCAGGAGATCGCCGAGGCGGAGCGCGGGGCGGGGCGCACGGGCGAGCGCCTGCGGGTCCTCGCCGACCTCGTCGTCGTCCTCGACACCCCGGCGGAGTCCGCCGCGGCCAGACTCTCGCGCCTCGACGCTCTCGGCCGACCGCTCACCGGCGACGCCGCCGTCGCCGCCGGGTCGGCCGCGTCCGTCGCCGACCGCATCGCCGAGCTCTCACGGCTCGGCTACGACGGCGTCCGCCTCCGACCCGCGGTTCTCGCCACCGATCTGCCGCTGATCGCCGACGACCTCGTGCCCGAGCTGCGCCGACGCGGTCTGCTCGTCGGGACGGAGGAGGGCCGCACCCTCCGCTCAGCCCTGGGCCTGCCCACGTCGATCCCGAACCGCTACGCCTCCGAGGAGCAGTCATGACGCGGCGACCGAAGCAGATCGTCCTCGCCGCCTACGTGGGCGGGGTGAACGAGCACACCCTGTGGGAGCACCCCGACGCCGGCAGCCAGGTCGACTTCTCGACGTTCCGCCGCGTCGCAGAGACCGCGGAGCGCGGGCGGTTCGACTACTTCTTCCTCGCCGAGGGTCTGGCACTGCGGGAGCGCGCGGGGCGCCCGTTCGACCATGACATCGCCGGACGACCGGACACTCTGCCGCTCCTCGCCGCGCTGGCCGCGGTCACGGAGCACATCGGCCTGGTCGGCACGCTCAACGCGACGTTCAACGAGCCCTTCGAGCTCGCCCGTCAGATCGCGACCCTCGACCACCTCTCAGGCGGACGAGCGGGGTGGAACGTGGTCACGTCCTTCGACGCCTTCACGGGCGCGAACTTCCGCCGCGGCGGCTTCCTCGACCGCGCCGACCGCTACGCCCGTGCCGAGGAGGCCGTCCGCGCGGTGACGACGCTCTGGGACACCTGGACCTCCGACGCCGTGCGACCCGATGCCCCCTCCGGCGAGTTCCTCGCCGACTCGTCGACGGGGTCGTTCGCCGTCTCGAGCAGCCAGTTCGACGTCTCCGGCCGTTTCACCGTGCCGCGCAGCCCGCAGGGCCGCCCGGTGATCGTGCAGGCGGGCGTCTCTCCGCAGGGTCGCGACTTCGCGGCGTCGAGCGCCGACGTGATCTTCTCCCCCTACCACCGGGGACCTGAGGCGCACGAGTTCGCGCGCGACATCGCGGCCCGGGTCGCGGCGGCGGGTCGCCCGGCCGGCTCCGTGCGGATCCTCCCGTCAGCCGCCGTCGTCCTCGGCGGCACCGCTGCGGAGGCGGAGGAGAGAGCGCGGTGGATCCGCGATCAGCAACTCACACCGCGCACGATCCAGGTGCTCTTCGAGCAGGTCTGGAACCGGGACCTGTCGGGCTTCGACGTCGACGGGCCGGTACCCGATCTCGAGCCCGACCTCGAGACGCCGCCGCTGATCGAGGGCCGCGCACTGATCCACGGTGATCGCGCGGGGACCGTGCGCGCCTGGCGTGCGCTCGCTCAGGAGCGCGACCTCACCCTCCGCGGTCTCGCCGAGACCGTCTTCGACCGCACGGAGTACGTAGGCACGGCTGAGCAGGTCGCCGACCGTCTCGACGAGTTCGTGCAGAGCGGAGGCGGCGACGGGGTCGTCCTCGGCTCGCACCTGCACCCGGGAGGTCTGGACGAGTTCGTCGACCGCGTCGTGCCGCTGCTGCAGGAGCGCGGTTCGCTGCGCACCGAGTACGAGGGCACGACCCTGCGGGAGAACCTCGGCCTGGAGATCCCCGCCCGGCCGTGACCTCATCCCCTCCGCCCCCTCTCCGACCTCCGAAGGAAGACCATGACCGACGCCTACTACGACCGCGCAGCCGACCGCCGCTACACCGCCGCCTACAAGAAGGAGACCCCCGACGTCCTTGCGGCGTTCACCGCCTTCGACACCGCCGTCTTCGCTCCGCAGGGTCGCGAGATCCCGCTCAAGTACCGCGAGCTCATCGCCTACGCCGTGGGCATCAGCAAGCAGTGCGTCTACTGCATCGACGGCCACGGCCAGAACGCCGTGCGCGCCGGTGCGACCGAGACCGAGCTCGCCGAATCAGCCTGGGTCGCGGCCGCCATCGGAGCCGGAGCCGCCTTCGCGCACGGCCGACTCGGCTTCAAGCTGACCGAGGACCACCCGCACTGATCGCGCCCCCGCCCCAGTCCCTCCTACCGATCGGCCGATCATGACGAACGAACCCGCCTTCAGCATCACCCTCACCCCCTTCGACGAGGACTACTCGCCGGCCCAGAGCTCCCGGATCACCACCAACTTCGCGAATCTGGCCCGCGGCGAGCGCCGCCGGGAGAACCTCCGGACCGCGCTGCGGATGATCGACGACCGGTTGAACGATCTCGTGCCGGGCGACGATCCGAGCCGCGGCCGCTACACGGTCGGGCTCGACATCGTCTCCGTCGGGCTGCGGCTCACCGCGGACGGCGAGGACCGGGAGTTCCCCCTGCTGGAGGTCCTGCGCACCCGGATCCTCGACCGCCGCACCGGCCGATGTCAGCCGGGGACACTGGGGAACAACTTCTCCTCCTACCTCCGCGACCACGACTTCAGCGTGCGGCTGCCGGCGGTCAACGCCGCGCAGGCCGGCTTCACCGTCCCCGACGACTTCGGCGTCCTGCACGGCGCGCTCTTCCAGCACTTCCGGGACTCCGCGCAGTACGCGGAGCTCTCGTCGACGCCGCCCGTCATCTGCATCAGCGTCTCGACGAGCAGGACGTACCGGCGCACCGGGACCCTCCATCCGATCCTCGGCGTCGAGTACCGGCAGGACGAGCTCTCGCTGACCGACCGGTACTTCGCGGAGATGGGCCTCGGGGTCCGCTTCTTCATGCCGCCCGGCAGCACGGCGCCGCTCGCGTTCTACTGCGGCGGCGACCTGCTGGAGGACTACTCGGACCTCCAGCTCATCGCCACCATCAGCACGATGGAGACGTTCCAGAGGATCTACCGGCCCGAGATCTACGGCGCGCGCTCGGCCGCCGCCGACGTCTACCGGCCGGACCTGGAGCAGCAGGACTACGTGCGGCCCGCGGTCTCCTACGACCGCGAGGAGCGCGGTCGGCTCGCGGTCGAGCAGGGGCGGTTCGCGGAGGAGCACCTCATGAAGCCGCACGGGGAGCGGCTGCGGCAGTGGGCCGCCGGGTACGCGGGAGCGGTCCGATGAGCGCCCGCGGATCCTCGACGTCCCTCCCGCTCCTGCCCACCTCGATCGCCGGCAGCCTGCCGAAGCCGTCGTGGCTCGCGCAGCCGGAGACCCTGTGGTCCCCGTGGCGCCTGACCGGCGACGCCCTGGCCGAGGGCAAGCAGGACGCCCTGCGCGCCGCCGTCCACGAGCAGCACCACCGGGGCCTGGACATCGTCAGTGACGGGGAGCAGACCCGGCAGCACTTCGTCACGACGTTCATCGAGCACCTCACGGGTGTCGACTTCGAGCGGCGCGAGACGGTGCGCATCCGCGACCGGTACGACGCGAGCGTGCCGACCGTCGTCGGCGCCGTAGGGCTCGAGAGGCCCGTGTTCGCCGACGACGCCCGGTTCCTGCGCGAGCAGACCGATCAGCCCATCAAGTGGGCGCTGCCCGGCCCGATGACGATGATCGACACTCTCTCCGACCGGCACTACGGGAGCCGCGAGAAGCTGGCGTGGGAGTTCGCGACCATCCTCAACGAGGAGGCGCGAGCCCTCCAGGACGCCGGAGTCGACATCGTCCAGTTCGACGAGCCCGCCTTCACCGTCTTCTTCGACGAGGTGCAGGACTGGGGCGTGGCCGCGCTGGAGAGGGCGGCGGAGGGACTCCGCATCGAGACCGCGGTGCACATCTGCTACGGCTACGGGATCAAGGCGAACACCGACTGGAAGGCGACCCTCGGGTCGGAGTGGCGGCAGTACGAGGAGTCGTTGCCGCTCCTCCAGCAGTCCTCGCTCGAAATCGTCTCGCTGGAGAGCCACCACTCCCACGTGCCGATGGAGCTGATCGAGCTCGTCCGCGGCAAGAAGGTCATGCTCGGAGCGATCGACGTGGCGAGCGGGACCGTCGAGACGCCCGAGGAGGTCGCCGACACCCTGCGCCGCGCCCTCCAGTTCGTCGACGCGGACCTGCTCCTCCCGAGCACGAACTGCGGCATGGCACCGCTGCCCCGCGACCTCGCCTGGGGGAAGCTCAGCGCGCTGAGCGCGGGAGCAGCGATCGTCCGCGAGGAGCTCGCGCCCTGACCGGCCTCCGGGGAGACGGGTCGCGGCCGGCCCGTCTCCCCGGAGGTCCCGCCCGCCTCACCCCTCCGCTCGCGCCTCCTGCGCCGCGATGTCCTTCATCGCCAGGTCCGCCCGGCGGAACTGGTCCGTCTCCGGAAGCGCGAGGTGCAGTCCGGCGACGGTAGTGAGCGAGACCGTCACCTCGGCCACGGTCACGTCGAGGACGTGCCCGCCCTTCTCGCGGGCGTCGTCGACGTAGTGCAGGTGGTACCCGGGGACCGACACGGCCTGCTCGAACTGCGGAGTGCGGAAGCCCGCGATCGTGCCGCGGGTGTCGGCGATGCCGGTGACGCTCTGGTGGGCGGTCGCCTCAATCAGGGGCGGGTACGGCTCCGTCTGCTCGCCCACGGTCCGAGTGCGGACCTCGGTGAACCGGCCGTCGATCCGCAGGGCGACGGGGATGTTCCCGCCGTCGACCGCGTCATCGATCAGCCGGGTGAGTCCGGCGAGACCGGTCGGCTCCTCGACCGTGAACGTCGTGGTCGCGTGGAAGGGCAGCACGGCGGCGAAGGGCGTCCGGTCGTCGCCGTCCGCGACCTGGACGGAGCCGTCGCTGCGCAGGTGGTAGCAGACGCCGTCGACGATCACCATCTCGCCGTCCAGGTGGTTGAAGGTGCCCAGCCCGAGGTCGCCGTGGGTGAGCAGCTCGCGGATCGTCAGGTCCCCGTCGTACACCCCGGCCAGCAGCGCGGCCATGGTCGAGCTCTGGTAGATCGCGTAGTCGTCGGTCGAGTCGACCGTGTGCGTGCTCATTCGAAGGCGTCCTCGACCAGGTGAGCGGCGATGTCGACGTTGCGGCTGTAGTCCACCGCGACGTCGATGATCGAGACGCCCGGCTCGGCCAGGGACGCCCGGAACGCCTCCTCGAACTCGGCGAGGCCGCTCACCCTCCTGCCCGTGGCGCCGAACGCCGCCGCGAACTTCTCGATGTCGTAGTCGCCGAGCTGGACCCCGGACTTGCGGCCGTACTTCAGCAGCTGCTGGAAGCCGACCATGTCGTAGGTGTCGTCCCGCATGATCACGTGCGTGAACGAGAGGCCGAGCCGCGTCGCCGTCTCGATCTCCGTCGCGGAGAACAGGAAACCTCCGTCGCCCGAGACGGAGACCACCGGGGTCCCGGGGCGCAGGAGGCTCGCCGCCATGCCCCACGGGAAGGAGACGCCGAGGGTCTGCTGCCCGTTCGAGAAGAGCAGGTGCTTGGGCTCGTACACCCGGAAGTGCCGGGCCATGAAGATGTAGTTCGAGCCGATGTCGCAGGCCACGGTGGCGTCGTCCGAGAGCAGGTCGCGCATCAGGAGCACGAGGCGGGCGGGATCGACGGTCCCGGGAGCAGCCTCGGCCGTGCGCGCCGCGTCGTCGATCCGCTCCAGCTCGCTCCGGTGCCGTGCGACCCGGTCGGCCGCGTCCTCGTCGAGCTGCAGGCCGGAGACGAGCGGCGTGAGGGCCGCGACGGTCTGCGCGAGGTCGCCCTTCAGCTCCAGCGCGGGCAGGTAGTGGTTGTCCAGCGGGGCGTCGACGGAGTCGATGTGGACGATCCGGCGGTCGACGTCGCTGTTCCAGATCACCGGGTCGTACTCGACGGCGTCGTAGCCGATCGCGACGACGAGGTCGGACTCGGCGAGGGCGAGGTCGGCGGGCTGGTTCTTGAACAGGCCGACGCGGCCGAGGTAGTGGTCCTCGAGCTCGCGGGAGACGAGGCCGGCCGCCTGGAACGTCTCGATCACCGGCAGCTCCGTCTCGCTGATCAGGACCCGCAGTGCCGCCACGGTCGCCGGCTCCGACGCGCGGAGTCCCACGAGGAGGACGGGCCGCTCCGCGGTGTTGATCAGGTCGGCGGCGTGGGTGAGGTCCTCGGCGCGCGCCGGACCGCTCGTCGGCCCCGTGGCCGCCCGGGTGATGACCTGCGAGGTCGGCGCGGCCATCACGCTGGCCGACAGGACGACCGCCGCGGCGCCTCGGGGCTCGGTGACGGCGGCGCGGAAGGCGTTGCTGACCGCCTCCGAGACGTCGTCCGGATCCGTCGACTCGACCGTGTACTTCGTCACGGTGGTGAGGAAGGCGGCCGCGTCCATCGACTGGTGCGTGCGCTTGAGACGGTCGGAGAGCTGCACGGCCCCGGCGAGCGCGACGACCGGGTCCTGCTCCGTGTTGGCCGTGAGCAGGCCGGTGGCGAGGTTGGTCGTGCCGGGGCCGGAGGTCACCAGGACGACGCCCGGGCTGCCCGTGAGCCGCCCCACCGCGGCGGCCATGAAGGCGGCGTTCTGCTCGTGCCGGCAGACGATCAGCTCCGGCCCCTCGTCGGCGAGGACGTCGAAGACCGCATCGATCTTCGCTCCCGGGATCCCGAAGACGTACTTCACGCCGTTGGCGGTCAGGGTCTCGATCACCCGCCGTGCACTGCGCGTCTCGACGTTCGGCTGCTCCATGGTCCGCTCCGCTCTCTCCTCGGTTGTACCGACGAGCGTAGGAACGGGGGCACCCGGAGCGACCCGGTCAGATGACTCGTTCCCACCGGTGCATCTCCGGCGGCGTACCGATCGCAGTGACGGAGCGCTCGGCCGGGACACGCTCGGCTCCCCCGCCGACGGTCTGCTCCGAGAGTCGTCCGACGCTCGCCGCGACGTCCCCGGTCGTGATGGACTTGCCCGCATGATGATCTCTCCGCGCGAGTCCGCGCACGACACGAAGGCAGGCGTCTGATGGCCGAGGAGCGCGCGATCCTCGCGGGCGGATGCTTCTGGGGGCTCCAGGAGCTCATCCGCGACATGCCGGGCGTCTTCAGCACCCGCGCCGGGTACGCCGGCGGCAGCACGCCGAACGCGACCTACCGCCACCACGGCGACCACGCGGAGGCGGTCGAGATCGAGTTCGATCCCGAGCAGCTCTCCTACCGCGACCTGCTCGAGTTCTTCTTCCAGGTGCACGACCCGACGACGAAGAACCGTCAGGGCAACGACATCGGCACGGCCTACCGCTCCGTGATCCTCTTCCTCTCGCCTGAGCAGGAGAGGGTCGCGCGCCAGACGATCGCCGAGATCGACGCGTCGGGCCGCTGGCCCGGACCGGTCGTCACCGAGGTCGAGCCCGCCGGCGAGTTCTGGGACGCCGAGGAGGAGCACCAGGACTACCTGCGCAAGCACCCCGGCGGCTACACCTGCCACTGGGTCCGGCCGAAGTGGGCGCTCGACGCCTGATCCCGGTCACGCGGGACGCGGGGCCCCGGGCTCCGCTCCCGCGGGCACGGCTCGCGCGCGGTGCGCGAAGAGCAGCACGACGGCGAGCGCCGAGAGCACCAGGGCCGGCGTCGGAGCCCAGGCCGGAGCGAGCGTCACGGTCGCCGCTCCGACGACGGCCCCGACCGCGAGGCTCGCGACGATGAGCGCCTGGAGGGTCCTCGACCCGGACGAGCGCTCGGCGAGCTCCTGCATCAGGCTCGTGAGCGTGCCCGTGACGAACGTGGTCGTCAGGCCGGCGGCGCCGGAGATCCGCTTCGCGAGCACGGTCTGCAGCCCCAGCGCCGCCGCGCTGGTCGCGATGAACGCGCAGTCCACGAGCAGCGATGTGCCGCCCTGCACCGTCGGCCAGGCGACCGCGACGGCGAGCTGCAGGACGACCCCCACGAGCGCGATCGCGCGGAGCGGACGTCTCCCGTCGCCGGTCGACGGCGTGCGCGCCCGGGTCGTGCGGAATCCGGCGTAGACCGCTCCGGCGAAGAAGACGATCGCCGTGACCGCTCCGGCCGCGGTCGTCAGCCAGGCGGAGCGGGGGTACAGCCCCAGCAGCACCAGGTTGCCCGTCATGTTCGCGGTGAAGATGCCGCCGAGCAGGAGGAACGCGAACGCGTCGGTCGCGCCCGAGGCGATGGCCAGCAGCACCAGGGCGAGCCTGAGGCGCGCGGGGCCGGTCACCGCCGTCACGCGCGGCCCTCACCCATGGAGCTGCCGCCAGGTGACGATCTGCTCGCCGCGGAGCTCGTAGCTCCCGAAGCAGCGGAGCCAGTGGCCCTCCCCCGTGTCCGAGCGGAGGTGCAGGGCGTGCTCGGTGAGGACGACGCTGCCGGCGACGGCGATCGTGACGAGGGCGATCCGGATCTCGGTGAACGCCCGGTGGACCTCGTCGCACATCTCGAGGACCCGCGCCCGCCCCGCGATCTCCTGCGAGCTCGACGCGCTGTAGACGACCTCCGGATGCAGGAACGGGATGAGCTGGCGGCTGTCGCGAGCGCTCCACACCTCGAGGAAGTCGCGCACGACCAGCTCGTTCTCGATCATCGCGACGCCCCGCACCGACGCGTCCTGCCAGCTCTCGGCCATGGGTCCTCCCGCCGTCCCCGCACCGACACTCGTCGATGGCGACGAGCCTGCCCGAGAGAGCCCCGGGCGCCTACGCGTCGGATGACCCGATCTCCCCGCAGGCGGGGTCACCGCGCGTGCGCCGTCGCCAGCTCGCCCCAGTGCGTCGTCGCCCGGAGCGAGAGGGCGTCGCGCTTCATCGTCCACACCGGCCCCGTGCGGATGCCCGCCAGCCCGAGGCCGACCGCGGATCGCCCGTGGCGCTTCGTCACGGCGTCGATGGTGGCGCCGAGGCCCTTCGTGTCGAAGGCGGTGTCGAAGATCTCGAGCAGCGCGTGGGAGTTCCGCGGTGAGAGGTTCGTGAGGATGACGCCGGCCCGCACGTAGCGCGCGCCCTCCCGCAGCCGCGGGCGCAGGGTGCCGATCGCGGCCCTCACCATCGCCACCGGGTCGTCCGTGGGAACGGGGAAGCCGGCCAGGCCGCCGGCGGACTCGTACGGCGCGTCCGCGAACGGCGACGTCGACGCGAACACGCTCATCGTCCTGGTGACCGACTCCTGCGCGCGGAGGCGGTGGGCGGCGCGCTGCGCGTAGACGGAGAGCACCTGCTCCATGTCGCTGATCGTCGTCACGGGAGTGGCGAACGACCGGGAGAAGATCAGCTGGTCGCGGACGGTGCGGGCGGGCTCGAGGGGGATGCAGTCGATGCCGCGCAGCTCGTAGACGGAGCGCTGCAGGACGACCGAGAACTTCTTGCGGATCAGCGCGGGGTCCGCGTCGCGGAGGTCGCGGACGGTGTGGATGGACAGCTCCGCGAGGCGCTTCCCTGTGCGGCCGGCGACTCCCCACAGCTCGGTGACGTGCTGGGAGGCCATCAGCGCGTCGAGCTGCTCGGGCGTGTACCAGTCGGTGTCGCAGACGCCCCCCAGGCGCGGGTGCTTCTTCGCTCCGCCCTTGTTGACGAACTTCGCGAGCGTCTTGCTCGGGCCGAAGCCGACGCAGACGGGCAGCCCGACGTTCTTCGCGACGGCCGCCCGCATCGCCCGGCCGACCTTCGCCCGCTCCGCCACGTCGCCGTCGACGCCGAGGAAGGACTCGTCGATCGAGTACACCTCCTGCCAGGCGGAGTAGCGGCCCAGCAGCTCCATGACGCGCGCGGACAGCTCGCCGTACAGCTCGTAGTTGCTCGATCGGGCGATCACCTCCGGGAGGCGACCGGAGCGGATGAGCGGCTCGATCTGGAACCAAGGCGTGCCGTTCTCGATCCCGAGCCTCTTCACCTCGTCGGAGCGCGCGACCACGCAGCCGTCGTTGTTCGAGAGGACGACGACGGGCCGGCCGGCGAGCTTGGGGTCGAACAGCCGCTCGCAGGAGACGTAGAACGAGTTCACGTCGACCAGGGCGATGCGCCGCTCAGAGCGCACGGTGCAGCCGGTGGAGGCAGACGGTGACGACGCCCCACACCTGGAGGTCGCTCAGCTCGGCGACGTGGATCGGCGGGTACTCCGGGTTCTCGGCCCGCAGCACCACTCCCCCGGGGTGCAGCTCGAGGCGCTTGACGGTCAGCTCGCCGTCGAGGATCGCGATGACCACGCTCCCGTGCGTCGGCGTGATCGACCGGTCGACCACGAGTTCGTCGCCGTCGCTGATGCCCGCGCCGACCATGCTCTCGCCCGAGACGCGGACGATGAACGTCGACGTCCTGTCGCGGATCAGGTGGTCGTTGAGGTCGAGGGACCCGTCGAAGTAGTCCTGCGCCGGCGACGGGAATCCGGCCGCCACCGCCTCGCTGGTGACGAGGAACATGACGGCGACGGCGTCCGAGGCCGGGGTCGCGATGCGCTCCACGACGGTCACGCCCATGGTCGGCCCCCTCCTCGTCTCATCGAACGGGTGTTCGAACGCGTCCGAGTGTAGGTCGGGGGCACCGACATTCGGGAGGCGCTCGGCGCCGTCCTGGACCGCCGGCGCGGAGGATCACCGGCGACGCCGCTGGGAGCACGGAGGAGTGGCGCGTCGGCCGACGCGAGTCCAGCCTCCCTGGAGCCTTCTCCGGCACGATCCGACCTCATCCCCTCGGAAGGAGCTCCTCTCATGCGCGCATCCCGTCCTCTTCCCGGCGACCCCTGGCCGTCGGAGATGGTCATCACGGTCGAGGACAACCCCGCGGCGCTGCTCGAGCTCCTCTGGATCCGCGAAGCGTGGGGCTTCACTCCGGCGGGCGACGGGCCGCCGCCGCTCGAGCGGTCCCCGGAACGGGTCGGGTCGGCGGAGCCCGGCGCCGACGAGCAGCGCGCCTGGCCTCAGCTGTGGCAGGACTGCGTCGAGCATCTGGCGGTCGAGACCGGCCCGCTCCTCCGACGGCTCTCCAGTACCGCCGACGGATCGCCCGAGCGCGCACGCCTCCTCGACCTCGCGCGCGGCCCCGGCTGGCGGGAGCGCTTCGGCGACGACTCCCTCGGAGCGCCTTTCCGCGCCTGGCACGACGAGCTGCGGTCCACCCGGATGGACGCGCGGGACGTCCCGCTGGACGCCGCCCCCGAGCGGCGCTGCCTCGGCTCCCTCGTCCCCGCCTGGAAGGCCGGACTGAGGACGGTGGTCACCCTCCCCTGCCGCGGCGAGTACACGCGCGCCGTCTCCGGCTCGGTGCTGCTCCTGACCGACAGCGACCACCGGGACCCGGACCGCTACGCGGCCGCGCTCCGCCGGTTCGCCGACGGCTCTCGGGAGTGACGGGGCACGGATCTCCGGATCGGATGAACGCTCGCGCGCTCCGGACGGTATCCCCTTCCGAGCCGCCGATCTCCGGCGACCGCAAGTCTCGAGGAGTGCACGATGACCAGGAACATCAGAGTCGGTATCGCAGCTGTCGCCGTCGCGGGCGTGATGGCGGTGGCACCCGTGCTCGCCGGTGCGAGCAGCGTCGCTCCCGCCGCGGCGACCAGCGACTCCAGCAGCGCGTCGGACAGGAACCTGATCAACGCGGTCCGCTCCGTGGCGGCGAAGCTGCGGGTCGTCGGACTCTCCGACGGCGGCACGAAGCTCGTGCAGTTCAACCCGACGAAGCCCGGCAAGGTCACGAACCGCGTCGCCGTCACCGGCCTCACCGGCGGCGACACCGCGCTCATCGGCATCGACTACCGGGTCCAGGACGGCGCCCTCTACGGCGTCGGCGACAACGCGGCGAGCGCCGGCGTCTACTCCATCAACCCGTCCACCGGCGTGGCCACTCAGGTGACCCGTCTCACCGTGGCGCTGAGCGGCACCTCCTTCGGCGTCGACTTCAACCCCGCCGCCAACGCGCTGCGCGTGGTCAGCGACACGGGCCAGAACCTCCGTCAGCCGTTCGCCACCGCGGGCGCCGCGACGGTCGCCGACGGCACGCTCAGCTACGCCGCGCCCGCCGTGGCCACCGGTGTCGCCGGGGCCGCGTACACGAACAACGACCTCGACGCGAACAGCGCGACCACCCTGTTCGTCCTCGACACGGCCCTCGACCAGATCGCCATCCAGTCCCCGGCCAACGCCGGCACCCTGGCGCCGACCGGGAAGCTCGGCCTCGACGCAGCGGGTGCGACCGGCTTCGACATCTACTCCGTCCTCCGCAACGGCAGCTCCATCGGCTCGGTCGGCCTCGCCGCCGTCAACGGGTCGCTCTACGAGATCGGACTGCTGAACGGCACGGCGACTCCGCTCGGCGCCATCGGGGCGAACGTCACCGACATCGCCGTCCCGCTCGTCCAGCGCTGACCCGAAAGGCTCCCGGCGACCGCGCCCCTGCCGACCGACGCTCCCGGTGAGCGCCGGTCGGCAGGACGCCGGTCGGCAGGACGCTCCGGCGGGCCGCCGGGGCCGAGAGCCCTCGTCGGAAAGTTCACTCAGCTATGCATCACCGTTCACCCACCGACGCGGCGATGAGGAGTGAGATGAGCGTGCCCCTTTCCGGGGTCTCACCTCTCAAGGAGTCCACGACGTGACACGACTGTTCCGCTCCGCGAACCGCGGACGCTCCGCTCTGGCCCTCTCGGCCGCTGCTCTGGTCTGCGCCGCCGCCCTGGCCGCACCCGGCGCCGCCACTGCCGTCGGTGCCGCCGACCTCTCCGCCACCGGCGGAGCCGCCCGCATCTCCCCGGTCGACGCCGACCTCTCCGACTCGCTGCGCGCAGCGGTGAAGGAGCAGGACGCGAAGAACGTCATCCTCCTCATCGGGGACGGCATGGGCGATTCGGAGATCACCGTCGCTCGCAACTACCAGTACGGAGCGGCCGGCCGCTTCCCCGGGATCGACGCCCTGCCGATCACCGGCCAGTACACGACCTACTCGCTCTACCGGGCGGACGACCCGGCGACGGGCGCCGTCAAGGGCGCCCCGGACTACGTACCCGACTCCGCCGCCACCGGCAGCGCCTGGGCCACCGGCACCAAGACCTACGACAACGCCATCTCGGTCGACATCGACCAGCAGCGCAAGGACACCCTCCTCGAGATCGCGAAGGCGAACGGCCTGAAGACCGGCAACGTCACCACCGCCGAGATCCAGGACGCCACCCCGGCCGTGCAGGCCGCCCACGTCGACGCCCGCAGCTGCTACGGACCCGACAGCGCGAGCTGCGGCGACGACGCGCTGGAGAACGGCGGACTCGGCTCGATCAGCGAGCAGATCCTCGACACCCGCGCCGACCTGACCCTCGGCGGAGGCTCGGCCAGCTTCGCGCAGGTCGCCCGCGCCGGCGACTGGAGCGGCGAGCCGCTGTTCCAGCAGGCCGCGGAGCGCGGCTTCCAGGTGCTCGGGGACGCCACGACTGCCGCCACCGCCGCGCAGCTCGACGCGCTGACCGTCGCCGACCAGGACGCGCCCGTGCTCGGACTGTTCAACTCCGGCAACCTGCCCGTCCGCTACGCGCCCACCCCGGCGACGGTCGGCGGAGCGGACGCCGCCCCGCAGACCTGCGTCGCGAACCCCGACCGTCCGGCCGAGCAGCCGACGCTCCGCTCCATGACCGAGAAGGCGATCGACCTCCTCGACACCGGCGACAAGGGCTTCTTCCTCCAGGTCGAGGGCGCGAGCATCGACAAGCAGGACCACGCCGCGAACGCGTGCGGCCAGATCGGCGAGACCGTCGACCTCGACGAGGCCGTCCAGGCCGCGCTCGCGTTCGCCGAGGCGGACGGGAACACCCTCGTCATCGTCACCGCCGACCACGCCCACTCCAGCCAGATCGTCGACTCGACCCCGCCGACCTCGCTCAGCACCGCGCTGAAGACCGCCGACGGCAGCACCATGAAGGTGTCGTACGGCACCGCCGCCGAGGGCGGATCGCAGCAGCACACCGGAACGCAGCTGCGCATCGCCGCCTACGGGCCGGGCGCGGCGAACGTCGCCGGGCTCACCGACCAGACCGACACGTTCTTCACCATCACGAACGCGCTCGGAGTGGACCGCGACATCCGCTCGATGAGCTTCGGAGCCACCGCCGAGCTCTCCGGCTCGTCGTTCGCCCCCGGAGCCGACGTCACCCTCACCGCGAAGGGCTTCAACGGGGACACGCAGCTGATCGGCTCCGCGCCCCTCTTCACGGACCGCACCGCGACCCGCGACCTCGCCGGCGGCGGCCTCACCGTCACGGCGAAGGCGCCCGCCACGCCCGGCGACTACAGCGTCACGGTGACCGGCGACCAGACCGGCAAGGCGATCACCCTGCCGTTCACCGTCACCGAGCGCCCGAAGTCGAGCACCCCCATCACCGACAAGGTCAAGGACATCGGCGGGAAGCTGATCGACAGGATCCGCCAGCACTGAGCACTCGTCGGCCCGGCTCCTCTGGAGGAGCGCGGGCCGACGGAGTCGCAGGAAGGGCCGTCCCTCGGGGCGGCCCTTCCTCGCGTCGGGGGGGGGTGTCGGCACGACCGGACCGGTGAGCCCGCCTCCGATCAGGACGCGCCGACTCCCGGCGACCGGTCGCGATGCGGCACGGCCCCCGCGCGCTGCACGATCGAGCGGATCAGCGCTTCGAGCAGCAGCGCCGCCCGGCTCGCTGTCAGCGGAGTGGGCTGCCGATCCGACGAACCACTGCGACTCCCCTCGGAGGAACAGCCCGCTGCTCGAAAAGGTCCGGCTCATCAGAGGGAAGCGCGACTCGGCGGTCGGTGCGGTTGATGTAGAAATCGAACCCGCTGCCGTCGATCGTCCGCCGCGAGTGGAAGACGGCGCCGACCATCTCCGACGGGAGCTCGGAGGCCACTCCGGCGGCCTCGAGAAGTTCGGCGACGACATCGAGGAGGTCACCCCCTCGGAGACGGGTCGAGACGTAGGAGGCGCTGCCCGCTCCGGCCGCGCGCCGCGTCACCGCCGGCTCGCCCGCGTGCGGTCCTGTCGCGTAGCGGCGGACCACCCGCGTCTCAGGACTGCGGAGCTGGATCCCCTCGGTCCACAGGGATCCGCGCAGGTCACCCTCCAGCAGGACGTGCTCCTCCTCGAGGAGCGGGTGGAACTCCTCCACTCGGATGCCGAGGAGGTCGCGCAGAGCACCCGGGTAGCCGCTGGCGACGACGTGGTCGTTCTCGTCGGCGATCCCCGAGAAGTACGTGGTGATCAGGTTCCCGCCGCCCTCGACGTAGCCGGTCAGCTCGCGACCTGTCCGCCCGGAGACGAGGTAGAGCATCGGAGCGACGACGACGTCGTACGGGGTCAGGTCGCTGCCCGGGGTGATCACGTCCGCGCGGACGCCCGCGTCGGCGAGCGCGCGCCACCAGTCCAGCGCCTCGCGTCGGTAGCGCAGCAGCGTGCTGGGGTGCGATTCCAGCTCGCTCGCCCACCAGGAGTCCCAGTCGAACAGGACGGCGACCGGGGCCGCCTCGCGCCGGCTCCCCGCGACGTCGTCCAGCCGGCGCAGCCGCTCCCCCAGCTGGACGACGTCGCGGAACAGCTGGCTGTCCTCGCCGGCGTGGGGCAGCATCGCGGAGTGGAACTTCTCCGCTCCGGCGACGGACTGCCGCCACTGGAAGTAGCAGACGGCGTCGGCGCCGTAGGCGACGTGGGTGAGGGCGTCGCGCGCCATCTCCCCCGGCTGCTTGGGTTGGTTGACCGGCTGCCAGTTCACCGCGCTGGTCGAGTGCTCCATCAGGAACCAGGGCGATCCCTGCGCGACGCCTGAGGTCAGCGCCGCTGAGAAGGCCAGCTCGTCGAAGGACTGCTCCCCGGCGAAGCGGTAGTGGTCGTTGGAGACGAAGTCGACCTCCCGCGCCCAGTCGTCGTAGGCGGCGTGGTTCTTGCCCTCCATGATCATGAAGTTGGTCGTGACCGGGATGTCGGGGGTGATCCGCCGCAGCACCTCGCGCTCGGCGACGAGGTACTCCTTCAGGGCGTCGGAGGAGAAACGGAGGAAGTCCAGGCGCTGGGTCGGGTTCGGCAGGGCCGCCACCAGACGCGGAGTGAGCACCTCCTCGAACGAGCTGTAGCGCTGCGACCAGAACGCTGTCCCCCACGCCGCGTTGAGGCCGTCGATGCCGGTGTAGCGGTGCTCGAGCCAGGTGCGGAACGCCCGCGTGGCGTCCTCGGAGTGGTCCCAGGCGTTGTGGCAGCCGAGCTCGTTGCTGACATGCCAGGCGACGATCGCGGGGTGGTCCCGGTAGCGCTCGGCGATGCGCTCGACGAGCTCGAGGGCGTGCGCTCGGAAGACCGCTGAGGTGGGACGCCAGTGCTGCCGGCCCCCGGGCGAGAGGATCCTGCCGTCGGCGGTGACGGGGAGGATCTCCGGGTGGGCCAGCGTGAGCCAGGGCGGCGGGGAGGCGGTCGCCGTCGCCAGATCGACTCCGATGCCTCCGGCGTGCAGCAGGTCGAGGACCTCGTCGAGCCAGGCGAAGTCCCACTGGTCGGGGGCGGGCTGGATCTTCGCCCAGGAGAAGATGGCGACGGAGACGACGTCGACCCCGGCCTCCTGCATCAGCCGGACGTCCTCGGCCCAGACCTCGCGCGGCCACTGATCCGGGTTGTAGTCGGCGCCGAAGGAGATGCGCGGGGTGCGCTCCTCGCCGGTGCGGAGCCATCGGTGGTTCATGGGAGCCTCTCGTCGGTGTCCGGGCGCCGTGAAGACGGCGACCGCGGGTCGTGTGGGGTCGGGTCGGGTCGAGCGCGGGTCGAGCGCGATCAGGCGGAGCGCTGAGAGAGCGGGGAGATGACGAGCTCGTCGATCCGCACGTGGCGGGGTGCGTCGACCACGAACATCGCCGAGCGGGCGATATCGGCGGGCGCGAGCATCACCGATCGGGCCGCCGCGCCGGGGACCTCGGGGCGCTGGCGCAGGAAGTCGCTGTCAATGTCCCCGGGGCAGAGGAGTGTCGCGCGGACGCCCGAGTCCGCCTCCTGGTCGTTGAGGGTGCGGACGACCGGAGCGAGCGCCGTCTTCCCGGCGCTGTAGGCGACTCCGGCGCCGGGCGAGGGGCGCCAGCCCGCGATCGAGGAGACCACGACGATCACGCCGGATGCGGCGCGCAGTCCCGGAAGTGCGGCGTCGGCACTGCGGACGACGCCGAGGAGGTTGGTCTGCACGACGCTCGCGAACTCCGCCATCGACTGGTCCGCCCACGCCCGCCGCGGGGTGTTGGCACCGGCGGAGAGAATGACGGCGTCCAGGCGGTCGGTGCCGGTCGCAGCGGCGATCGCCTCGACGCGCTCACGGGCGTCGTCCGCGGCGACGTCGAACGGCAGCTCGAGGGCGGTGCCGCCTGCGGCGCGGACGAATCCCGCCGTCTCGGACAGCTCGGGCGCCCTGCGCCCCGAGAGGGCGACGGTCCACCCCCGCTCCCCCAGGGCCGTCGCGCAGGCGCGCCCCACTCCGCTTCCGGCTCCTGTCACCCAGGCGACTCGCATCTCCGCGTCCATGAGATCTATAATAAGCAGACTTTTCAGAACGACGGGGGTAGGACATGCTGATGGATCTCACGGATCGGGTCGTCCTGGTGACGGGTGGCGGCCGGGGCATCGGGCGGGCGCTCGCTGAGCGGTTCGCCCTCGAGGGTGCGAAGGTGGCGGCGTTCGACGTCGCCTTCCCGGAGGGCGCGCCCGAGGGCGTCCTCCAGATCGAGGGCGACGTGACCGAGCCCGACTCCGTGGCGAGCGGCGTCGCTCGCGTCGCCGAGGAGTTCGGCGGTATCGATGTCCTGGTCAACAATGCGGGCATCAACGTCGAGGGCCGGGTGGAGGATCTCGATCTGGCCGCCTGGCGCCGCTGCTTCGACGTGAACGTCGGCGGCGTGTTCCTGATGTCGCAGGCGGTGCTTTCGCATGTGAAGGCCTCCGGTCATGGACGCATCCTCAACGCGGCCTCGTTCGCGGCGATCGTCCCCTCGGTGGGCGCGGCCGCCTACGGCGCATCGAAGGCGGCCGTCGTGCAGTTCAGCCGGGTGCTCGCCGGCGAGCTGGGGCCGTGGGGCGTCACGGTCAACGCCTACGCTCCCGGTATGATCCCGAGCGCCATGAACGGTTTCGAGACGATGCCCCAGGCGGCTCAGGACCGGCTGCTCGACACGCTGACCCTCCGCCGCTGGGGCACCGCCGACAGCATCGCCGATCTGCTCGTGTTCCTCGCGAGCGACGCCGCCGACTACATCACGGGCACGCTCATCGACGTGAGCGGCGGAAAGCTCGCCACGCAGCTCCCACAGCGCGCCTACGAGGGAGTGGTCCCACCCGTCTCATGACTCATCAACGCTCCCTCGTCGACACCATCGGCACCGCTATCGTCGGTGGAGATCCGCCGACGGGCACGGTGCTGAACATCGAGACGCTCACCCGCGAGCACGGCGTCTCGCGGTCGGTGATCCGAGAGGCTCTGCGCATCCTCGAGACGCTCGGGATGATAGTCGCCCGCCAGCGGGTGGGGATCACCGTCCTCGGCCGCGAGCACTGGCAGCTCCTGGATCCGCGGGTCATCGCCTGGCGGTCGCACACGGACGACGCGCAGATCCAGCTCCGCGAGCTCATGCAGCTGCGCACCATCATCGAGCCGGCGGCGGCGGAGCTCGCCGCGGTCCAAGGCACGGAGGAGCAGCTGACCGCGATCGTCCGGGCCGCCGAGGAGATGACCGCGACCTACCGCGACCGGCGCGTCGCCGCGTTCACGCGGGCCGACCTCGACTTCCACTCGGCGATCGTCGTCGCGGCCTCGAGCTCCGTCCTCGCGCAGCTCTCCGACACCGTCCTCGCCGCCCTCCGGCTGCGCTACTCCGGCAGCGTGCCGGTGTTCGACGAGGAGGGCGAGCGGGCCCTGGCCATCCACGTCCGGCTCGCCGACGCGCTCACCGCACGCGACGCCGGAGCAGCGGTCGGCCTCACCCGTGCGCTCGTCGATCAGACCCGGGGCCGCCTGGAGAAGCCCGTGGAGCACCCGGACGACGCGGTCGCGGCGACGCCGGGAGGCGGCGCATGAGCTCCGCCGTCCCCGCCTTCTGGGAGGCCGCGGTGTGCATCCCGCCCGTGTCGCATCACGCCGAGGGCCCGCTCTGGGACCCGCGCGGCGACACGCTGATATGGGTCGACCAGTACGCGGGACTCGTCCGCTCCGCGACCCCGGAGGGTACGAGCTTCCTGCTCCGCCCCCCGATCGCCTTCGACGGTCCCGTGGGCGCCGTCGTCGGCGACGTGCGCGGCGGCTGGCTCGTCGCGGCTGCGGACGGCCTGTGGTCCCTCTCCCCAGAGGGCACCGTCTCCCCCGTCGTCGACGTCCTTCCGCGCGACGGCGTGGACCGGCGCATGAACGACGGGAAGGTCGATCCGGCCGGCCGGTTCTGGTTCGGCACGATGGCGATGGACAAGCGCTCGGGCGCCGGCTCCCTCTACGCCCTCGACCAGGGCGTCGTCACGGAGGCGGTCCCCGAGGTCACGATCTCCAACGGTCTGGCCTGGTCCCCAGACGGCGGCACGATGCATTACATCGACACCCCGACCCACCGCATCGACCGGTATCTCACGGAGGGGTCCGCCCTCCGTCGTGACGGATCGCTCGATCTGTCGTCGCGGCCAGGGAGCCCGGACGGCATGACGATCGACGACGAGGGGGCGCTGTGGGTAGCGATGTGGGGTGCTTCGGCAGTGCATCGCTACGACCCCTCCGGCGAGCTGATCGGTGTCGTCCACGTCGACGCCCCGCAGGTCTCCAGCGTGACCTTCGGCGGACCCGATCTGGACACCCTGTTCATCACGACGTCCCGCGAGGACTACTCTCCCGCCGATGCCGCCGCGCACCCTCTCGCCGGAGCGCTGTTCCAGGTGCGGCCGGGAGTCCGCGGCACAGCGGCCGTCCTGTACCGGCCCTGATCGCTCCGCGCCGATCCTCTCCGGTCCCGCGGAGCGCGGCGGCTGTCGCGGGACAGTCGATCGCGCCCTCGACCGCGCATGAGAGCGCGGCGCGGGGAGGCCCCGCGCCGCGCTCTCGTATCGCTCAGCGACTCCGTATCACTTGTTGACGGAGAAGCCCTGCTGGTCGCCGTACTCGACGAGCTGGTCCTGCCAGTCCATCAGTCCGCTGCCGATGTCCTCGTGGTTGACGAAGGACTGACCGACGGTGTCCGGGAAGACGCTGTTGGCGTAGACCTGGAAGGGCAGGTACTGCCAGCCCGTGCTGACGGTGCGGGACGCTTCGACGAGGATCTCGTTGATCGCCTGCCCGCCGAAGTACTCGGGGGTCTGCGCCAGGAACTCGTCCGACTCGAGGTCGGCGACGGTCGCGGGGAAGCCGCCGGACTGGAGGAAGATGTCGATGCTCTCGTCGTCCGAGTTCAGCCACCGCACGAACGCAGCGGCCAGAGCCTTGTTCTCGCTCTGCTCGAGCACGACCTGTCCGCCGCCGCCGTTCTCCGAGTTGCCGCCCGTGCTGCCGCCGTCGGCGGTGGGCAGGGCTGCGGCGCGCCAGTCGCCCGCGGCCTCGGGCACGGAGGACTCCAGCACGCCGGGCATCCAGGCCCCGCTGAGGAGCGTGGCGATGGTGCCGTCGCCGAGTGCGCGGTACCACTCGTCGCTCCAGCTCGGGATGTCCGGCAAGAGCTCGCCCTCGGTCAGGCGGGACCAGTTCGCGGCGAAGGCCTGAGAGCCCTCGTCCTCGAGGTCGACGGAGATCGTCGTGCCGTCGTCCGCGACCTCGAACGGGCGGCCGCCGGCCTGCCAGATCATGCTCGTCGCGAAGCCGGGGTCGCTGGTGTCGCCGGCGATGTAGGCGTCGGGGTTCGCTGTGTGCAGCTTCTGTGCGGCGGCGTAGTACTCGTCCCAGGTAGTGGGGACCTCGATGCCGTACTGGTCGAAGACTGCCTGGTTGTAGAACATGGCCATGGGGCCGGAGTCCTGCGGCAGGCCGTACAGGCCGCCGCCGATGCTGACCGAGCTCCAGGGACCGGTACTGTACAGATCCTCGAGGTCGGCGAGGCCGTACGGAGTCAGGTCGACGAAGGAGTCGGCCAGCGCGAACTGCGGGATGGCGAAGTACTCGACCTGGGCGACGTCGGGCGCGCCGGAGCCGGCGGTGATCGCGTTCTGCAGCTGCGTGTACTCGGTCGTGCCGGTGCCGACGTTCACGACGTTCACATCGACGTTCGGGTAGGCCTTCTCGAACGCGGCGACCTGCGCCTCGGCGGACGGAGTCCATGTCCAGTAGGTCAGGGCGCCGCCCTCTTCGAGGGCCGCGTCCAGGTCGGCCGCATCGGCGTCCGAGTTCGTCGCGCCGCCGGCGGCGGAGCAGCCGGAGAGCACCAGGCCGAGGGTGAGCGCGGCGCCCGCCAGGGTGCCGAAGCGGCCGAGACGCCGCCTGCTGGTGGAGTGAGTCATGGGAGTTCCTTTCGAGTGACTTCGTTGTACGGGAAGGGAGGGGAGGAAGGAGGTGCGGAGGTTCACTGCTTGACGCTTCCGGCGGTCAGACCCGACTGCCAGTAGCGCTGCAGGAACAGGAACGCGATGACGATCGGGACGATCGTGAGCAGCGAGCCGGTGATCACGAGGTTGTAGATCGGCTGGGCTCCGACGCCTGTCGCCTGCGCGCTCCACTGGCTGAGGCCGACCGTGAGCGGATACCAGGTCGGCTCGCTGAGCATGATGAGCGGCAGGAAG
Source organism: Rathayibacter sp. AY1G1 (assembly GCF_002932095.1). Taxonomy (NCBI): domain Bacteria; kingdom Bacillati; phylum Actinomycetota; class Actinomycetes; order Micrococcales; family Microbacteriaceae; genus Rathayibacter; species Rathayibacter sp. AY1G1. Next base: position 10,414 of record NZ_PSUZ01000014.1, on the reverse strand, counting down.
TAGTTGTTCCAGGTGGCGACGACGGTGAGGAGGACGACCGTGACGATGCCCGGGGAGAGCAGTCGCAGCGAGATGGTGAAGAAAGTGCGGAACTCGCTCGACCCGTCCATGCGTGCCGCCTCGAGCAGCTCGGTCGGGACGGCCTCGGTGGCGAAGCTCCAGATGAGGTAGAGCGCGAAGGGGCTCACGAGCGAGGGCAGGATGACCGCCCAGGGCGTGTTCGTCAGTCCCACCTGGCTGAACATCAGGAAGGTCGGCACGGCCAGGGCGGTCCCGGGCACCGCCACCGCCCCGAGGATCAGAGCGAAGACGCCCCGCTTCCCGGGGAAGTCGAACTTGGCGAGTCCGTAGCCGGCGACCGTGGCGAGGAGTGTCGCTCCGCCCGCTCCGACGACGACGTAGAGCAGGGTGTTGGCGAACCACTGCAGGAACACGCCGTCGCGGTAGGTGAGTGTCTCGTAGATGTTCTGGAAGAGCGCGAACTCGCCGCCGAAGCCGAGGCCGAAGGTGGAGAGCAGATCGCTCTGGCTCTTGGTCGCGTTGATGAGGAGCCAGACCAGCGGGACCACTGAATACACGACGAAGACGACCATCATGACGGCGAGCAGGATCGAGCGGCGCGGGCGTCGAGCGCGGGGGCTGGTGCGTGCGTAGGAGACGGTCATCTCAGCGCACCTCGGAGCGCTGTCCTCGCAGCTGCACGATGTAGGCGATAACGGCGGTCAGGAGCCCCATGACGATCGCCACCGTGGCCGAGTAGTTGTACTGCTGGCCTGCGAAGGAGAGGTTGTAGGCGTACATGTTCGGGGTGAAGTAGGTGGAGATCACGTTGGGGGCCAGCACTTTCAGGAGGTTCGGTTCGTTGAAGAGCTGGAAGCTGCCGATGATCGAGAAGATGGTGGCGATCACGACCGCGCTGCGGATGGCCGGCAGCTTGATGCTCCACACCACTCGCAGGCCGCCCGCTCCGTCGAGGTCCGCCGCCTCGTAGATGTCGGCGGGGATGACCTTCAGTGCCGCGTAGAAGATGAGCATGTTGTAGCCCAGGAACTCCCAGGTGACGATGTTGCCGATCGAGCCCAGCACCCACTCCGAGCTGAACGGCTGCAGGATCTCCGCGCCGAGCAGATCGTTGACGCTGCCCGTGAGGCCGAACTGGTTGCCGTAGAGGAAGCCCCAGATCAGTGCTGCCACGACGCCGGGAACCGCGTAGGGCAGGAACAGCAGGATCCGGAACGCGCCTCGGCCGACGAGGTGGGCGCTGTCGATGGCGAGAGCGGCGACGAGGGAGAGCACCAGCATCACCGGGACCTGCACAACGAGGAACAGCGTGACGCGGCCCAGCGACTCCCAGAAGCGCGGGTCCTGCAGGAGGAGGACGTAGTTCTCCACTCCCACGAACGCGTTGCCGCCGACCAGCTGCTGGCGGAACAGGCTGAGGTAGATCGCGTAGACCACCGGCGCGACCAGGACCGCCAGGAACACGAGCATGAACGGGCCGATGAACCCCCAGCCCCGCCAGTCGCGGCGGGCGCGGCGGGCGCTCACCGGTCCCGCTGTCGTCAGAGACACCATCGTCGCTCCTCAGTCGTTGAGATTTTTGGTCACGTGACCATCTGCGTCCGGACTCTAGCATGGAGCCATGAGCAACGAGAAGGATCCCCGTGCGACGCCTCCTCCCGCGGCCCCGGTGCGCGCGGACGACCAGGATGTCTGAGGCGCACCGTCCCGGTGCGACGAGGCACAAGGGACCGTCTCAGAGCGACGTCGCCGAGCGGGCGGGGGTGTCGAAGCAGACGGTCTCGCGCGTCGCGAACGGGGCGCCCGAGGTCGACTCCTTCACCCGGGAGAAGGTCCTCCTGAGCATGACCGAGCTCGGCTACCGGCCCAATCGCGCGGCCCGCGCGCTCCGATCGGGCCGGTACCGGAACATCGGCGTGGTGCTCTCGACCCTCTCCTCGTTCGGCAACCGCCGAACCCTCGAGGCGATCTCCGCAGAGGCCAACCGGGCCGGGTACTCTCTCACGCTCATCACCGTGGACGTCTCCAGCCGGGACGAGACGAGCAACGCCTTCTCGGTGCTCGCCGACCAGGCCCTGGACGGCATCATCATCGTGCTCGAGCAGTTCCACTACCGAGACAACCCGGACGTGCACCTCCCGCCAGGCGTTCCCGTCGTCTCCCTGGACGCCAGCCGGGAGACCAGCCATCCCGTGGTCGACTCCGACCAGAGGCACGGCGCACTGCTCGCCACCCAGCATCTACTCGACCTCGGGCACGACACGGTCTGGCACGTCAGCGGACCGAGCGACAGCTTCGCGGCTCTGCGACGGGAGGCCGCCTGGCGGGAGGCGCTGCGTGAGCGCGGCATCGAACCGCCGGCCACCCTCGCCGGCGACTGGTCGACCGGATCGGGGTACCGCGCCGGAGTCACGCTGAGAGAGCGGGATGACGTCACCGCAGTGTTCGCCGCCAACGACCAGATGGCGCTAGGAGTCCTCCTCGCCTACCACGAGGCGGACATCCCCGTGCCCGGCCGGGTCAGCGTCGTGGGGTTCGATGACATCGAGGAGGCCGAGGCCTTCTGGCCCCCTCTGACGACGGTCCGCCAGAAATTGATGGAGGTCGGCCGTGTGAGCGTTCGGACACTCGTCGCGGTCATCGAGGGCCGCGAGGCCGTGGATGCTCGAACGACGGTCTCAACCGAACTGATCGTGCGGCGAAGCACGTCGTCCCCTCCTCCGCGAAATGGCAACGCGACCGATCATCGGGGTGGATGAAGCCGTCGGAGCGGCGATTCGAGGTCGACGGCAGGCGGCCGATCGGCGAGTGACGCGAGATGAGCACACGGCTCATCCGAAGATCCGCGGTGCGGCTGGATGTGGACCGAGCCGAAGCGCTGGCTTGCGTGGAGTCGCTGACCAGCGCGCGCCGTCCGGCTCGGCGGCGATCACGAGGGTGCAGTGGTTGGTCGAGGGGATGTGCACGAGCGCGAACCGACGCCCGTGCGAGAAGCTGCCGGTGGGCGGGGGCGTCCTGGTGGTCTTCTGCCCGGACGCGGACAGCGACAGTGCGGATCGGCTCAGCATGCTCTCCGCCTGGGACGGCAGCGCGTCCGGATCCGCGGTGGGCGAACGCGGGTGAAGACGCTGAGGGGGGGACGACCTGCGCGCCGTCGCCCGATCCCTCTGCTGCGCCGCCTGCGTCGGCGATCAGTCCGCGGCTGCTGCGCCGAGCGCGGCCTGCACCGCGCGGATGCTCGATCCGAGCACACCCGAGGTCAGGAGTCCCGGACCGAGCGGGCCGGACGGGTCCTCACCGAGGAGCGGCAGGGTCCGCAGCGCCGCCCGCACCTGCCCGCTCATGTGCCCCAGCTGCCACCGGATCTCGGCCTCGCCGCCCTCCCGCGTCGAGGCCAGCCCGACCGCCTTCACTGCGTAGGCGGCGGCGCCGAGCGCGTGAGCTCCCATGTGGGCGACGCCGGACGCCTGTCCCGCCGACCGCGCCGCAGCCTTCGCCGCCGGAGAGATCGCCGACTGCGCCGCACGACCCGCGACGAAGCGGAGCCGGATCTCCCCCGCCGCGTCCGACTCGCCCCGCGAGAAGGCTCGGGCGCGGGCGATGCCGTCCCGTGCCCGGACGTCGTCGGGGGCCTCGGCCTCGAAGAGGGGGAGCACCCTCTCCGCGCAGTCGGCGGCCCACGCGGCGACGAGGCGACGATCGGCTTCGGACAACGACTGCGGGGACATGCCAGCACTCTCGCAGACGGCTCGAGCGTCCGTCCGTCCGGAGCCGCCCGTGGCCGCGGTCGTCGGGGCGGATGTGCCGGTAGTTCCCGCTCATCGGCGCCCGACCCGCGGAGGGGCTCGCGGCTAGAGCACGTCCGCGATCGCGGCGAACGTCCTGTCCGGGTCCTCGAGCTGCATGTCGTGGTGCACGCCCGGGAGCCGGCGCACCTGCCAGCCCCGCTGCTCGAGCCGCGCGGCCAGGGCGTCCGGCAGCACCGCCGGCGACTGGTCGGAGAGCACGACCGTCGACGGGACCGTCGGCGCCTCGACCGGGACCGGGTGGAAGGCGACGTCCCGGAACACGCCGACGGCCATCCGCGCGTCGAACCGCTTCTTCGCGTCGTCGAGGAGCGCGCGGGTCTCGGGGCTGTAGGCGGCGCGGACCGCGGCGCCCGCCCGCGCCTGTCCGAGCTGAGCGAGGCCGAGCGACAGGAGCGGCACCGCCCAGAACAGCCGTCCGGCGAGGCCGCTCGTCGGCAGCGACAGGGCGAACCCGGGATCGAGGTAGACGGCCCGGCCGGGCGCGAGTGCGGCGACGGCGCGCTGCAGCACCGCGCCGCCGAGCGAGTGGCCGACCACGCTGTCGAGCCCCGCCGGCAGCGACTCGACCAGATCAGCGGCCATGTCGTCGATCCGGTACGACTCCGCCCGCGGGCTCGCGCCGTGCCCACGCAGATCGACGGCCGTGACCGTGTAGCGGCCGGTCGCGACGAGCCGCTCGACGAACGGCCCCCAGGTCGTCGCCGACGCGCCGAGGCCGTGCACCAGCCCGACGTGTCGCGGTCCGGATCCGGTGGTGAGGGTCTGCAGGCGCATCCCCTGATCCTGCCGGAGACGGCGCCTGAGGCGGAGGCGCCGGGCGGATGCGGAGCCTGCTGCTGCACCCTCTGCGTCGACGATCGCGCCACATCTCCTGCCATCGAGGTGTGCGCTCTTGACTCCGCCGATGCGCGCTGGGAGGTTCTCCGGATGCGGTGGCACTCCGCCGTCCGCCCGAGCAGCCGGCCGAAGAGAGGACCTCCATGACAGCGACGAGCAGAGCCACGGGAACGGTCGGCCGGACCGCCGTCGTCTTCGGGGCGGCGGGTCTCGTCGTCGGGGCCGTCGTCGGCGGAGCCGCCGTCTTCGGAGCGGGGCTCCTCCTCGACGACTCGAGATCGAGGATCACGATCCGGGACGTCACCCGCGCGGAGCTGGACGGACTCGAGCGCGCTGCCGCTCCGAGCAGGGAGGCCTGCGGAGATCGTCGTGGGTGCGTGGAGGGCGTCGACGGGCCCGGGGCGTCGATCCACCGCTACCACTCCCTCGATCTCGCGCGGCAGGCGACGGTGTACAACACGACGGACGTCTACCGGTCGGACCGGCTCGTCATCGAGTTCGAACCCCACCTGGGTCCCGCTGAGCGGCACGACCTGATCCAGGTGATCGAAGGGACCTGGACCGGAAGCAGCGATTGACGGGCGTGAAGCGAGCCGCCCGGACGGCGTCGACGAGCGACCGGAGGGCGGGGCCCTCGACTACTCGCTCAGCGCCGATCCTCCCCCGGAATGCCCACCGGACAGGGGCCTCCGCAGGGGGTCCGCTCGGGTGCGGTCCGGGCCTACGCTCGCCCCATGCACCTCCGCACGGTCGCGATCAGGCCCGGCACCGCCGCCCTCGCGCCGGTCGGCGCGCCGCCTCGGACCGCGCTGGACGACGTGCTCGCCCACCTGATCGCGGCGCTGGCGATCGGATCCGGCCTGCTGCTCGTCCCGGCGGGCGTCGGCGGAGTGCCGCTCCTCGCCACCGGATCGACCGGAGCGAGCGCCTTCGAGGCGTGGGCGCTGATCCGGACGACGGTGGCCCTGCAGATCGGCATCGCCGTGCTCGCGATCGGTCTCGGCGCCGTGGCGCGGACGCGCGGACCCGCGGGAACCCGGGCGGAGCGCTGGTGCGTGGTCGCCGCGGTGAGCGCCGCGATCGGCGTGGTCCTGCTGGTCGTGCCGCCGGCCTGAGGAGCCTCCGGAGAGCGACGACCACCGGCCCGTCAGAATCGCCGCGCCCGGCCGTGACCGAACCGTCACCTCGCGCCGCGCGGCGTGATCGGATCGTTGCAGGATCCGGCACAGGCTGAGGTTCCGCATAGGACACACTCGGCCACAGGGGGCGATCGTCCCCCGCTCATGGGGAAGCCGACCGCGATCAGCTGCTCGGAGAAAGCAGGAATCGTGCGTTCTGCGCGACGACGCCACGGCGTCACCATCATCACCACTGCGGCACTGCTGGGGGCGCTCGCGTTCCCGTCCGTCGCCCTGGCCACCGAGGTCGTCCCTGACGCCGCCTCGAGCCCCGCACCGGCCGAGCCGGCTCCCACCGCGGAGCCGACCGCGACTCCGGAGCCCACGGCGACGCCGCAGCCGGCCTCGACTCCGGCGCCCACTCCGGCTCCGACCACCGCGCCCGTCGAGAGCGCGCAGTCGCCCCTGGCGATCGCCCTCGACCGCACCACCTACGAAGCGGGCTCGGCGTTCTCCGCGATCCCCTCGGCGGAGGGCTGGGCCGGCGGCCTGGACGTGTCCGGGACCGGTTTCCAGCCCGGCACCGTCGCCGTCGTCGTGCTCCGCGACGGCGCCTCGGAGGAGGCCGTCACCACCAGCGTGATCACCGCCTCCGGCGAGCTCCGCCTCCAGGACTGGCTCCCCACCGACGCGGACGGCGTCGCGGTGGACCCCCACCTCCCGCTCCCCGGCGAGACGATCTCCGTCGTCGCGGAGGGACTCGACGCCTCGGGCGCCCGTGTCGCCTCCGATGCCGTCGAGCTGACCGTGACGCAGCCCGACACGAGCGTCGTCTTCCAGAACCGGAAGGACGGCGGGGTGCTCCCGGCCGGTGCGGACATCCAGGTCGGAGAGTTCCGGATCCACGGCGTCGTCGCCTCGTTCCGCGGATTCGACCGCGGCGAGGACGTGTCCGTCACGCTCACCGCGCCCGACGGCAGCACCTCCGCCCTCGTGCCCCCCGCGCCGACCCCGCTCTCGGGCGAGGCCTTCGTCCTGCTCGACGCCGACACCATGGCGGACCAGCTGGGCACCTTCACCGTCACCGCCACGGGAGAGACCAGCGGACGCTCCGTGACGTCGTCGCTCGAGCAGGTCCCCTCGCGCACCGCGATCCGGATCTGGCCCCAGGGGGCTCCGCCCGAGCCCGCCCCGGCGGACGGACAGCCCACCAGCGGTGGCGCTCTCCTCGGCTTCGGCGCGGACGAGACCGTCTCGATCGGCGTCTTCTCGACCTCGGGTGCGCGCCAGACGCTCACGGGCGGCGGCTCGAGCCTCGAGGTCGGCGTCGACGCGCTGGGCTGGAGCCTGATCTCCCTCGGCGAGTACCCGCTGCAGGACCCGGCGAGCGAGATCTACTGCGTCATCGCCCGCGGCACGTCGAGCGGTCTCGTGGCGAGCACCTCCTACGACTACACGCTGACGGAGGAGGACCCGATCGCCGGAGAGGCCGACTGCTCCGCCGCGGTCGCCGCCGTCACGGCGCACCCTGCCGGCGCCGGGCCCGCAGTGCACCCGGCCGGCTCCGGACCCGCGGCGCAGACGGGCGGCCACCGCCCCGTCCTCGCCTCGACCGGCGTCTCGACGACCGCGCCGCTCGCCCTGGCCGCCTTCGGCATCCTCGGCGGTCTCGCCCTGACGGTGCTCCGCCGCCGCCGCGCGTAGACGGCCGCGCACCGCGCACGACGAAGGCGCCCGGGCACACCGCCCGGGCGCCTTCGCGGTCGCGAGACCTGTCGGGTCAGTCGGACGGCACCGCGCAGGTCTCCTCCGCCGCGGTCTGACCCGGAGCGTCGACGGCGACGGGAGCGGGATCCGTCGGAGCCGCGCCGCCGTCCGCGGGCGCCTCCTCCGCGGGCGCCTCCTCCGCCGGAGCGTCGGATGCGAGGGTCACCGGCTGGTCGTTGAGGACGCGGTTCATGAGCTCGGCGCCGACCTCGGCGTTCGGCACGACCTTGCCCGGATAGTCCGGGTCGTCGAGCGCCGGGTACTGCACGAACACCATCTTCGAGAGGTCGACGTCCTTCAGCGCGAGGGCGAGCGAGATCATCGTCGCCGGGCTCGTGAGCGAGGTCGACAGGTGCACGTTCGACGAGGTCGCCTGCGCGAGTCCGTAGAGGGCGGGGATGTTCGAGAGGGTGTCGGCCGAGCGGACGGTGCGCATCAGGGAGGCCAGGTACTGCTGCTGCGACGAGATGCGGCTGAGGTCGCTCTGGTCGCCGACGCCGTGGCGGCTGCGGAGGAACGAGAGGGCCATCGACCCGGAGACGGTGGAGGTGCCGGCGGGCAGGTCGAGGCCCGAGTCGGTGTCGAGGATCGGACCCGTGAGGCAGATCGGGACGCCGCCGACGGCGTTGCTCATCTCGATGACGCCGTTGAAGGACACCCAGCCGGCGTAGGGCACCGTCAGGCCGGTGAACTGCTGCAGGGTGTCGTTGACGCAGGCGAGCCCGCCGTACTGGAACGCGGAGTTGAGCGGGACGCCGGCGGCCGCCTCGGTGACGACGCCCGTCTCGGGGTCCGTGCAGGCGGGACGGTCCAGGATCAGGTCGCGCGGGAAGCTGATCACCGTCGCGCTGCGATGGTCGGCCGAGACGTGGAGCAGGATGTTGACGTCGTTGAGCGTGTCGTCGCGGACGCCGAACGTGTCGCCCTGCGTGGCGTCGTTGTCGGTGCCGACCACCAAGACGTCGAAACCGCCCTCGACCGCGCCCATCTGCACGTTCCCGGCGGTGGGAGGAGCGACGCCGAGGTCGACCGCGTTGTCGGCGACGTTCCGGCTGATGCTCACCGTCGCGATCGCCACGAGCGAGGTGGCGCTGACAGCGAGGACGCCGACCACCGCCGCGATCCCGACCACCACTGTCCGCACCCCGGACCGCCGCCGGAGCCGCCCGTGCCGCACCGCGCGCTCGTGAACCCTCATGCGCTCCCACCCCTCGCCCCGCCCGCCCGTTCGCGGACGCAGTCGCTCGCCAGTGTAGGCAGGCCCCCTCCGATGCGGCGCGGAACGGCCCTGCTACCGTCGTGCGCGCATCGAGGAGCGGAGGAGGAGCCGTGGAACGCCGAGTCGTCGATCCCGTCACGCAGATCGAGTGGATCGTCCCGCCGTTCGCGACCGAGGAGGACACCCTCGCCCGCGCGCGGGCCGATCGGGAGGGGCGGCTCGCCGACCTCCGCCTGTACCCGGACCACTGCGCGGAGTATCCGCTCTGGGCGGTCGACGGCCCGATCGACGATCCGGGTACGATCGGCGTCCCGGAGGCCCTGCACGGACCGCTGCTCCGCTGGCAGGAGCTCTGGGCGTCCGGATGCGACGTGTTCGAGGGCTGGAGGAGCGCCGAGGCGGAGGAGCGCTGGCTCGCCCTCGGCCGGGAGCTGCACACCGAGCTCGAGGCCGCCCTCTGGCTGACGACCCGGGTGCTCGCCTGCTTCTGAGGACTGCTGCTCGGACATCCGCGGGAAAGCCGGCGCAACCCGTCCCCGGACCGGCCCCTGCGTGCCTACCCTGGACGGTGCGCTCTCCTCGTCTTCTGCAGCAGGTCGTCGGCAAGCTCGGCGGGCAGCGGCCCGCGGCCCCGGTGAGCCGTCGAGCGCAGCGGGCGCTCCTCGCCGAGCAGACGGTCCGCGGGGTGCTCGAGCTGGCCGTGCGGCTGGGCGAGACGCTGCTCTCGCTGGGGTCCGCGGCCGCCGAGGTGACCGAGACGATCCAGCGGGTGTGCCGCGCCTACGGCATCGAGTGCCAGGTCGACCTCACCTTCACATCGATCCTGGTCGTGCACGACGGAGGCGACGACTCCCCCAGCGTGAGCGTGCTGCGCGTCGTCCCCTCCCGCAGCGCCGACTACGAGCGGCTCGCCCGCGTGACGGCGCTCGTCACCGCCATCACCGAGGGCTCGCCGGAGGTGCGCGTCGCCGACGCCGTCGACTCCGCCGAGGCCCGCGAGGAGGCCCGCCACCAGTTCGAGGCCGCGCACGACCGGCTCGACGCGATCCTCGTCCAGCCGCACCGCTACCGCCGCGGGGTCGTCACCCTCACGCTCGCACTGATGGCGGCGGGCGTCGCGCTCCTGCTCGGGGGCGGACCCCTCGTCGTGCTCCTCGCCGCCGCGACGGCCGCCGCGATCGACCTGGTCAACCAGCTCCTCGCCCGCTGGGGCCTGCCCGCCTTCTTCCAGCAGATCGCGGGCGCCGCGCTGGCGACCGGAGTGGCGGTGGTGCTGCTCGCGGTCGTGCCGCGGCTGCCCGTGGAGCTGGCGGTGCTGCCGCCCGCGCTCGTCGTCGCGTCGGGGGTGGTCGTGCTCCTCGCCGGGCTCTCGTTCGTGGGAGCGGCGGACGACGCGATCAACGGGTTCCCGATCACCGCGGGCGGCCGGCTGCTCGAGGTCGGGCTGCTGACGCTGGGCATCGTCGTCGGCATCGCCGTGGTGCTCGACGGCGCGCGCTCGCTCGGGGTCGAGCTGGTGCTGGTCGACTCCTACGCCCGCCCCTGGCCGGCCGCCGTGCAGGTGCTCGGCGCCGGGGTCGCGGCCGGCGCCTGGGCGCTCTCGTCGCACACCCCGCCGCGGCCCGCGCTCATCGCCGCCCTCA
>NZ_PSUZ01000013.1:0-112389 GCF_002932095.1 Rathayibacter sp. AY1G1 | reverse complement strand
TCTACCCGTCGAGCGTCGTCATGAACGCCGTGCCCGCCCGGCCCTCGCCCGGTCTCGATCCGCCGCTCCGCGGCTACTCGACCAGCATCTACGGGCGCTCGCCCGGTCTCGATACGCCGCCGCGCGGCTACTCGACCACCAGGAGGACACCGGCGGCCGCAGGCTCGCCCTCCGATCCGCCACCCTCTCGCCGCACCCTCCGAGGCGAACCGGCGATCCGCGTGTCAGCGGATCGTCGTAGCCGGACGCACGACGCTCTCACGAACCCGGCCACCCTCCCCAGCCGACCGCGCCGAGCCGGTCGGGGACCGGCTCGGAATTCAATACAGACAGTTCGGCCCCAGCAGGCTCTTCAGCTCGCCGAAGAGGTCCGGGGTGATGCGCACGGGGAACGGCACCTCGAACACGCGGGCCGTGTCGCCCTTGATGAGCTTCAGGCGCACCTCGGTCTGGCCGGAGTGGCGGATGAGCACGTCGCTGAGCTGCGAGACCGTGTCGGTGGTCGCGCGCGACTCGGGCATCGAGACGGTGAGCGGTCCCGAGTCGCCGTCCTGGCTCATCTCGGGGGCGAACAGGCTGAACGCGTGCAGATTCATCCCGTCGTCGCGCATGCTGACGCGGCCTCTGACGACGACGATGGAGTCGTTCGTGAGCGCCGGGGCGAACTCCTGGTACGCCTTCCCCATGAACATGCAGGTGATCTCGCCGCCGAAGTCCTCGACCTGGATCATCCCGTACTGGTTGCCGGAGGCCTTGGCCATGCGGTGCTGGACGCTCGTGACGAGGCCCGCGACGACCACGGTCTCGCCGTCGGCGATCGTCTCCGAGATCAGCAGGTCGGCGATCGTGGTGCTGTAGTGCTTGGCGAGCTCGGTCTCGAGTCCGGCGAGCGGATGGTCGGACACGTAGAGCCCGAGCATGTCGCGCTCAAAGGCGAGCTTGTCGCGCTTGGCCCATTCGGGCCGCTCGGGCACCTGGATCGCGGCGTGCGGCTCGTCCCAGAGGCTGTCGAAGTCGAAGCCGACCTGGCCGTTCGCCTCGTTGCGCTTCTCCCCCACCGCCGCCTCGACGGCGTCCTCGTGCACCTCGACCAGGGCGCGGCGGGTCGAGCCGAGCGAGTCGAAGGCGCCGGCCTTGATGAGCGACTCGATGGTGCGCTTGTTGGTCACCTGCAGCGGCACCTTGCGGAGGAAGTCGTGGAACGTCTCGAAGCGCCCCTTCTCCTCGCGGGCGGCCCGGATGCCCTCGACGACGTTCATGCCGACGTTGCGGACGGCGCCGAGGCCGAAGCGGATGTCGGTGCCGACTGCGGTGAAGAAGCCGATCGACTCGTTGACGTCCGGCGGGAGCACCTTGATCCCCATCCGCCGGCACTCGTTGAGGTAGGCGGCCATCTTGTCCTTGGAGTCGCCGACGCTGGTGAGCAGCGCGGCCATGTACTCCGCGGGGTAGTGCGCCTTGAGGTACGCCGTCCAGTAGGAGACGACGCCGTACGCCGCCGAGTGCGCCTTGTTGAAGGCGTAGTCGGAGAAGGGCAGCAGGATGTCCCAGAGGGTCTTGACGGCCTCCATCGAGTAGCCGTTGGCGATCATGCCGCCCGAGAAGCCCTCGAACTGCTTGTCCAGCTCGGACTTCTTCTTCTTGCCCATCGCGCGCCGCAGCAGGTCGGCCTGCGCGAGCGTGAAGCCCGCTAGCTTCTGCGCGATCGACATGACCTGCTCCTGGTACACGATCAGGCCGTAGGTCCCTCCGAGCACCTCCGAGAGCGGCTCCTCGAGCTCCGGGTGGATCGGGGTGATCTCCTGCACGCCGTTCTTCCGCAGCGCGTAGTTGGTGTGGGAGTCGGCGCCCATCGGGCCCGGCCGGTAGAGCGCGAGGACTGCGGAGATGTCCTCGAAGTTGTCGGGCTTCATCAGTCGGAGAAGGCCGCGCATCGGGCCGCCGTCGAGCTGGAAGACGCCGAGCGTGTCACCTCGGGCGAGGAGGTCGTAGGCGGCCTGGTCGTCGAGCTCGAGGTCCTCGAGCACGAGGTCCTGTCCGCGGTTGGCGCGGATGTTGTCGAGGGCGTCGTCGATGATCGTGAGGTTCCGCAGCCCCAGGAAGTCCATCTTGATCAGCCCGAGCGACTCGCACGCGGGGTAGTCGAACTGCGTGACGATCTGGCCGTCCTGCTCCCGCTTCATGATCGGGATGATGTCGAGCAGCGGATCGCTGGACATGATGACGCCGGCCGCGTGCACGCCCCACTGGCGCTTGAGGTTCTCGAGTCCGAGCGCGGTGTCGAACACCAGCTTGGCCTGCGGGTCCTCGGCGATGACGTTGCGCACGTCGAGCGCTTCCTTGTAGCGCGCGTGGGCGGGGTCGTTGATGCCGCTGAGCGGGATGTCCTTGCCCATGATCGCGGGCGGCATGGCCTTCGTCAGCTTCTCGCCCATCCCGAACGGGAAGCCGAGGACGCGCGAGGCGTCCTTGAGAGCCTGCTTCGCCTTGATGGTGCCGTAGGTGACGATCTGCGCGACGCGCTCGTCGCCGTACTTCTCGGTGACGTAGCGGATGACCTCGCCGCGGCGACGGTCGTCGAAGTCGACGTCGAAGTCGGGCATGGAGACGCGGTCGGGGTTGAGGAAGCGCTCGAAGATCAGGCCGTGGCGCAGCGGATCGAGGTCGGTGATCTTCATCGCGTAGGCCGCCATCGAGCCGGCACCGGAGCCGCGGCCGGGACCGACGCGGATCCCGTTGCGCTTGGACCAGTTGATGAAGTCGGCGACGACGAGGAAGTAGCCGGGGAAGCCCATCTGCAGGATGACGCGGGTCTCGTAGTCCGCCCGGTCGCGCACCTCCTGGGAGATGCCGTCCGGGTAGCGCTCGCGCAGTCCGGCCTCGACCTCCTTCACGAACCAGGTGTCCTCCGTCTCGCCCTCCGGCACCGGGAAGCGGGGCATGTAGTTCGCCGAGGTGTCGAACTGGACGTCGCAGCGCTCCGCGATGAGGAGCGTGTTGTCGCAGGCCTCGGGGTGGTCGCGGAAGACCTGGCGCATCTCGCGCGGCGACTTGAGGTAGAACTCGTCCGCGTCGAACTTGAAGCGCTTGGGGTCGTCGAGGGTGGTTCCGGACTGCACGCAGAGCAGCGCCGCGTGCGAGGTCGCGTCGTGCGCGTGCGTGTAGTGCAGGTCGTTGGTGGCGACCAACGGGAGGTCGAGGTCCTTCGCGAGCCGGATGATGTCGCCGATCACCCGCCGCTCGATGTCGAGGCCGTGATCCATGATCTCGGCGAAGAAGTTCTCCTTGCCGAAGATGTCGCGGTAGTCGGCGGCCGCCTGGCGGGCCTCCTTGTACTGGCCGAGGCGCAGGCGCGTCTGGACCTCGCCGCTCGGGCAGCCCGTGGTGCCGATCAGGCCCTCGGAGTACTGCGAGAGGATCTCGCGGTCCATGCGCGGCTTGAAGTAGTAGCCCTCGATCGACGCGCGCGAGGAGAGGCGGAAGAGGTTGTGCATGCCCGTCGTGGTCGAGCTGAGCAGCGTCATGTGGGTGTACGCGCCGGAGCCGGACACGTCGTCCCCTCCGCCGTCGCCCCAGCGGATGCGGGTCTTGTCGGAGCGGTGCGTCCCCGGGGTGAGGTAGGCCTCGGTGCCGATGATCGGCTTGATCCCCGCCGCCGTCGCGGTGCGCCAGAAGTCGAAGGCGCCGAACACGTTCCCGTGGTCGGTCACGGCGATGGCCGGCATGCCCTCCTCGACCGCCGCGTCGATCAGCGGCTTCACCCGCGCTGCACCGTCGAGCATCGAGTACTCGCTGTGCACGTGGAGGTGGACGAAGGAATCGTTACTCGGCAAGGATGCGCCTCCGGCGGACTGCGGGCAGGGGAGGGATGGCCGGCGACCCGGGAGGGCCCGTGGACACGGCGGGAAGAAGTCTAACCGCGCCGGACGCGGGTCCGGCCGGGAGAGCGCGGATCACTCCCCGCGCAGCACCTCGAGGGCGTGCACCAGGTCGTCGGGGTACGACGCCTCGAACTGCACCCACTCCCCCGAGCCCGGGTGGGTGAAGCCGAGCCGGACCGCGTCGAGCCACTGGCGGGTGAGGCCGAGCCGCTTCGAGAGGGTCGGATCGGCGCCGTACATCGCGTCGCCGACGCACGGGTGGCGCTGGGCGGCCATGTGCACGCGGATCTGGTGGGTGCGGCCGGTCTCGAGGTGGATCTCGAGGAGGGAGGCGAACGGGAAGGCCTCGATCGTCTCGTAGTGGGTCACCGAGGGCTTGCCGTCGGCGCGGACCGCGAACTTCCAGTCCGAGGACGGGTGGCGGCCGAGCGGGGCGTCGATCGTGCCGGCGAGCGGGTCGGGGTGGCCCTGCACGACCGCGTGGTAGACCTTCTCGACCGTGCGGTCGTGGAACGCGCGCTTGAGGTGCGTGTAGGCGCGCTCGGACTTCGCGACGACCATGAGGCCGCTCGTGCCGGCGTCGAGCCGGTGCACGATGCCCGCGCGCTCGGCCGCACCGGAGGTCGACACGGTGAAGCCCGCGGCGGCGAGGGCGCCGAGCACCGTCGGTCCCTCCCAGCCCACGGCGGGGTGCGCGGCCACTCCGACGGGCTTGTCGATCACCACGATGTCGTCGTCGTCGTGCACGATGCCGAGGCCGGGGACCGCCATCGGCACGATCCGCGGCTCCTCGCGCGGGCTCCACTCGACGCTCAGCCAGGTGCCTGCGTGCACGCGGTCGCTCTTGTCGAGGACCCGTCCGTCGGCGCTCACTCCGCCCGCCTCGGCGACCTCGGCCGCGAAGGTGCGCGAGAAGCCGAGCAGCTTCGCGACGGCCGCGTCCACGCGGAGGCCGTCGAGCCCGTCCGGGACCGGCAGCTCTCGGGACTGCGCCATCAGCGTCCGCCGGGGCGGTCGGCGTCGCGGGCCGCCTCCTCGACGGAGGAGGCCGCTGCGGGGGCGCCCGCTCCGGGGGCGGCGGGAGCGCCGTTCTCGGACACGACCTGGGCCTGCTCGTCGCGGCCCGCGCGCTCACGGGTGCCGTCGAGGCCGACGCCCCGCACGCTCAGGAGGACGAACAGCGCCATCGCCGTGCAGATCGCGATGTCGGCGACGTTGTAGATCGCCGGGAGCAGCCACGGCGTGAAGAGGAAGTCGACGACGTGTCCGAGCCCGAAGGAGGGCTCTCGGAACAGCCGGTCGAAGAGGTTGCCGAGGGTGCCGCCGAGCAGCAGGCCGAAGAAGACGCCCCACGCGGTGGAGCGGATCCGGCGCGAGAACCAGATCACGGCGACGACGACGCACGCCGCGATGATCGAGAAGATCCAGGTCGACCCGCTCGCGAGGGAGAAGGCGGCACCCGGGTTCTTCACGTAGTGCAGGATCAGGACGTCGCCGAGGACGTGGACGTCCTCGCCCAGGGGCAGGTTCGTCGTGACCAGGAACTTCGCGGTCTGATCGATCGCGAAGACCGCGAGCGCGACGAGGCCGAGGGTGACGAGCACCCTCGGCCTGACGTCCGCTGCGGCGGGACTACGCCCCAAAGCCCGACAGCGAGGACTCCGTCGACGCCGGCTGGGTGTCGAGGTCGCGGAGCTGGCCCTCGATGTAGCTCTTCAGCTTCTGGCGGTACTCGCGCTCGAAGGTACGGAGCTCGTCGATGCGGTGCTCGACCGTCGCGCGCTCCTCCTCGAGCTTCGCGACCTGCTGGCGCTGCTTGGCCTCGGCCTCGGCGACGATGCGGGCGGCCGTGGCACGGCCCTCGGCGACGAGAGCGTCGCGCTTCTCGGCACCCTCGCGCACGTGCTCCTCGTGGAGGCGGCGGGCGAGCTGCAGGAGTCCGCTGGAGCTCTCGGCCTCGTCGACCGGAGCCGACTGCGAGGAGCTGACGGGAGCGACGACCGGTGCGGGAGCCGGGGTGGGCTCGGGCTCGGGCTGCGGCTCCGGCTCGGGTGCCTCGTCGACCACCGGGGCGGGAGCAGGAGTGCTCTCGCGCGGGGCGTCGGGGACTCGGGCGTCCGACGGGCGGCTGTCGCCGGAGGAGAGGCGCTGACGAAGCTCCTCGTTCTCCTGGTTCAGGCGGCGGAGCTCCACGACGACCTCGTCGAGGAAGTCGTCGACCTCGTCCTGGTCGTATCCCTCACGGAACTTGGTCGGCTGGAACCGCTTGTTGACAACGTCTTCGGGAGTGAGCGCCATGGCTTTCCACCTTCGATTTCAAGTAGGTACACGTTTAACAACGCGCGACTAAAGCTAGCAACTTCAGGCGCACGGCGCAGTGCTGACACCGCGGGGAACGTCCGGACGTGCCAACGATACAGGGACGGTCAGGCGCGCTGGAGCCACGTGGCGATGTACATGCCCACGATGACGCAGAGCATGGTGAGGCTCCAGCCGAAATCGAGGGCGATCGGACCGATCGAGACCGGCTTGATCAGGCGTCGGAAGAAGCCGATCGGCGGGTCCGTGACGGTGTAGACGCCCTCCGCGGCGACGAGGCCGGCACCGCGGGGGCGCCAGTCGCGTCGGATCACGCGGACGAGGTCGAGCACGAACCGCGCCCACATCGCGAAGAAGTAGAGCAGCAGCACGAAGTACAGGACGCTCCCGAGGAGCGAGACGACGGAGGTCACCGGGGGCCAGGGCTCCCCGGGATCAGGACTTCGCGAAGAACGACGCGTCGGCGTCGCTCTCGGCGGAGGCGGAGTCGCCGGCGACGGTGATGTGCGACGGCGAGAGCAGGAAGACCTTGCTCGTCACGCGCTCGATGCGGCCGTAGAGGCCCTGCGAGAGTCCGCTCGCGAAGTCGATGAGGCGGCGGGCGTCCGCATCGCTCATCTGCGAGAGGTTGATGATCACGGGGATGCCGTCGCGGAAGTTCTCCGCGATGACCTGCGCGTCGCGGTACTGCTTCGGGTGGACGGTGAGGATCTCGTTCATCTCGGCGGGTGCCGTCGCCTTCGGGGTCTGGGGGGTGGGCTTGCGGAGCGGGGTGACCGTCGCGCGGGGCTGCTGCACCGGCTCGACGGGAGGGACGGGCTGCACCGGGGAGACCGGTGCGCGGTGGGCCGTCGCCGGGGCCGCCTCGACGGGCTCTGCGCGCTCGTACTCGACCTCTTCGTCGGCGAGTCCGAGGTAGACCATCGTCTTCTTCAGCGGGTTGGCCATGGGGTGTCCTCCGTGTCGTGTGTGCTCCCACAGGTGGGTCACCACGAGGTTAGGTGCGGGCGGGGCGTTCTCCGGTGATTGCCGATCCGATTCGCAGGTGTGTCGCACCCTCCGCGATCGCCTCGGCGAAGTCGTTCGACATGCCCGCCGAGATCGCCGTGGCGGAGGGCTCGACGGCGCGCACGCGGTCGGAGATGGACCGGAGCCGGGCGAACGCCGGACGGGGCTCCTCGTCCAGCGGGGCGACCGCCATCACGCCGCGCAGCGTGAGGCCGGGCGCCCCGGCGAGAGCCTCAACGAGGGGCTCGACGTCGGCGGGCGACGCTCCCCCGCGGTCGGGATCCTCGGTGAGGTTGACCTGCAGGAACACGTCGAGCGGCTCCTCCCCCGCCTCCAGCAGCGGGACGAGCGCGAGCCGGTCGACGGAGTGGACCGCGTCGGCGTAGCGGCGCACCTGGCGCGCCTTCTTGCTCTGGAGCTGCCCGATGAAGTGCCAGCGCGCAGCGGTCCCCGCCAGCTCGGCCGACTTCTCCTGCGCCTCCTGGTGCCGGTTCTCGCCGAAGTCGACGACGCCCAGCTCGAGGAGGTCGCGGAGCAGCGACACGGGGTGGAACTTGGTCACCACGATGGTCGTGATCGAGGACGCCTCGCGACCGGCAGAGCGGGTCGCGTCGGCGACCCGCTCGGAGACCTCGGCCCAGCGCGCGGCCAGCTCCGGATCCGGCACGACTACTTGAGGAAGTCGGGGATGTCCAGGTCGCTGTCGTCGTCGTCGAAGGACGGGTCGGCGACAGGGGCCGGGGCGGCGACGGGGGTGCTCGACCAGATCGAGCCGGCCGCAGGGGCGGCGGCGGGAGCCGGGACGGGCTCGGCGGCCGACTCGCTCGCCGAGCTCTGCTGCTGGCGCGGCTGGGCGATCGCGGCCTGAGCGGTCCCGCCCGGCTCTCCGCCGTCGAAGCCCGCGGCGATGACGGTGACGCGCACCTCGTCGCCGAGCGTGTCGTCGATCACGGCACCGAAGATGATGTTCGCCTCGGCGTGCACCGCCTCCTGGACGAGGCGCGCCGCGTCGTTGATCTCGAAGATGCCGAGGTTCGAGCCGCCCTGGATCGAGAGGAGCACGCCGTGCGCGCCGTCGATGCTGGCCTCGAGCAGAGGTGAGGCGACGGCCAGCTCGGCCGCCTTGATCGCGCGATCGGCGCCGCGCGACGAGCCGATGCCCATCAGCGCCGAGCCCGCGCCCTGCATGACCGACTTCACGTCGGCGAAGTCGAGGTTGATCAGGCCGGGCGTGGTGATCAGGTCGGTGATGCCCTGGACGCCGGCGAGGAGCACCTGGTCGGCGGTCGCGAAGGCCTCGAGCATCGAGATGCCGCGGTCGCTGATCTCGAGCAGGCGGTCGTTCGGGACGACGATGAGCGTGTCGACCTCGTTCTTCAGCGTCGCGACGCCGGCCTCGGCCTGCGTCTGCCGACGGCGTCCCTCGAACCCGAAGGGCTTGGTCACGACGCCGATGGTGAGGGCGCCGATCGACTTGGCGATCCGCGCGACGACGGGCGCGCCGCCTGTGCCGGTGCCGCCGCCCTCGCCCGCGGTGACGAAGACCATGTCGGCCCCCGCGAGGACCTCCTCGATCTCCTCGGCGTGGTCCTCGGCGGCGCGGCGGCCGACCTCGGGGTCGGCGCCGGCGCCGAGTCCGCGGGTCAGCTCGCGGCCCACGTCGAGCTTGACGTCGGCGTCGCTGAGCAGGAGCGCCTGGGCGTCCGTGTTGATCGCGATGAATTCGACACCGCGCAGGCCGAGCTCGATCATGCGGTTGACGGCGTTGACGCCGCCACCGCCGATGCCGACGACCTTGATCACGGCGAGGTAGTTCTGGTTTGAAGTCACGTCTCCGGCCTCCGGGCTGAACCTTAAACCTGTAGTTGAGGCTTAAAGTTATGCTGAGTATGCATTTGGGGTTCGGCTCCGACGGTAGGCGGAGTCCGGTCGCGCTCCCAGCAGACACGCCCGCAACGCTCGAAAGAACGCGCGGATCCGCCGCCGGTCAGGGCCGGGGCGCCACGACGGCGGCCTGGGGCGAGGACACGTCGTAGATGCCGACGACGGCGGGGTCGGTCGCGGCCATCAGCTTCTCGAGCACGACGGCCTTGAGCGCCGACTCGTCCGACCCGCCCCAGACGACTTCCGTGCCGTTCTGCAGGGTGAGCGAGACGTCGTCGCCGGTCGTGGCCGTGGCGGCCGTCACCTGCGGAGCGAGCGACGCGGGCAGGGAGCGCAGCACCCGCGCGGTCGCGCGGAAGCCGGCTCCCGAGGCGTCGCCGGACGCGGTGGTGAGGACCGGGTAGCCGGGCTGCGCCGAGTCCGCCGTCTCGATGACGACTCCGGCCGCGTCCACGAGCTCGAAGCGGCCCCCCGCCGCGATCACGCCGAGGGGCGTGCGCTCGACGATCGACACCACGAGGGTGCTCGGCGGCCGGGTCTGCACCGAGTAGCTCTGGATGAGCGGGGACGCGCCCAGCACGCGGCCGACCTCGTCCCGGTCCACCAGGGTGAGCGGGACGCCGAGCTGGTCGTCGAGCTCGCTCTGCAGGGCGGCGGCGTCGACGCGCTGAGTGCCCGAGATCTCGATCGTGCGCACGGCCATGAGCGGCGAGAAGGCCGCGACTCCGACGATGAGGGCGAGGGCGACGAGCGATCCGGCCACGACCAGGGCGATCAGGCGGCGCCGACGCGCGCGCTTCGTGAAGCGGCGGACCTCCCCCCGCTCGTAGCGCCTCCGCTCGCGGGCGGCCCGGGAGACGGCCCGGTTCTCGGCACCGGGCAGGCGCAGGCCCGAGAGGGTGCGGCGGACCGCGCCCGCGCGCGACGGAGTGCGCTCGGCCGGCTCCGGGTCCACGCGGATCGCGGAGACGATCCGGATCGGCTCGGTGTCCGGCTCCGGCTCGCCGCCGCGCGTGGGGACGCTCCGACCGGGCGCCGGAGGGCGTCCGCCGTCGGGCCGCTTCACGGCCGCTCCCCCGCTTCGGGCGCGAGGACCGCGGTCATCGTGCGACCGGCGCGGCCTCGCTCGCGCCGAGCGACTCGAGCACCTGCGGGATGATCCGGTAGACGTCGCCGCAGCCGAGGGTGATGACGAAGTCGCCCTCGCGCGCGATGCCGGCCGCGAGGCGGGCCGCCTCCGCCCAGTCCGGGACGAACGAGACGTGCGACGGGTCGGCGAACTTCTCGCTGACCAGCGCTCCGGTCACTCCGGGCTCCGGATCCTCGCGCGCCCCGTAGACGTCGAGGACGATCGTCTCGTCGGCGTAGCGCTCGAGCGTCTCGGCGAACTCGCGGGCGAAGAGGCGGGTGCGGCTGTAGAGGTGCGGCTGGTGCACGGCGATGATGCGGCCCTCGCCGACCACGGTGCGCGCGGCGGAGAGGGCGGCGGCCACCTCGGTGGGGTGGTGGGCGTAGTCGTCGTAGACGCTGACTCCGCGGACCGCTCCGTGCAGCTCGAAGCGGCGCTCCGTGCCTCCGAACGCCGACACGGCCTCGAGCGAGGCGGCCGGATCGAAGCCCAGGCCCACCAGCACTGCGAACGCGCCGGCCGCGTTGATCGCGTTGTGCCGGCCGGGGATGCGGAGGCGGGCCGAGTAGCGCCTGCCCTCGTACTCGACCGAGAAGCCGACGGGGCCGACGAGGTCGAGGTCGACGACGCGGACGTCCGCCCCCTCGGCCTCGCCGAAGGTCAGCACCCGTCCGCCGTCCAGCCGCTCGGTGACGCGGACGGCGCCGGGGTCGTCGGAGGAGATGACGACGAGCTCGCTCGCGGAGGAGGCGAAGGTGACGAAGGCCTCCTCGAACGCCTCCAGCGATCCGTAGTGGTCGAGGTGGTCCGGGTCGACGTTCGTGATGAGGGCGACCGCGGTGTCGTAGAGGAGGAAGCTGCCGTCCGATTCGTCGGCCTCGACGACGAAGACCTCGCCGGAGCCGGCGGCGGAGGAGGTGCCGAGGCTCTCGATGATGCCGCCGTTGACGAAGCTGGGGTCGGCGTCGACGCCGAGCAGGCCGGTGACGATCATGCCGGTCGACGTGGTCTTGCCGTGCGCTCCGGCCACCGCGACCAGGCGCTTGCCGCGCACCAGCCAGGCGAGGGCCTGCGAGCGGTGCAGCACGGGCAGGCCGCGCTCCTTCGCGAGCAGGTACTCCGGATTGTCGGGCCACAGGGCGGAGGTGACGACGACCGCCTCGGCGTCCCCGAGGTTCGCCGCGTCGTGGCCGATGGCGACCGGGACGCCGAGCTCCCGCAGCTGCTCGATGGGGTGGGACTCGCGGACGTCCGACCCGGTGACCCGGTGCCCGGCGTGGTGGAACAGCCGGGCGATCCCGCTCATCCCGGAGCCGCCGATGCCGATGAAGTGGACCGAGCCGAGCTCGTCGGGGACGGTGATGCCGAGGTCGGGCTTGATCACGGGGCTCTCGCTTTCGGGTGGGTCGCGGCGGGCGGGAGGAGCCTCCCGCGGTGCGCCGGATCAGTGTAGACGGTGGGCGGGAGTGCTCTCCCGAGCCGCGCGGAGCGGGCTCAGCGCGGAGCGGAGAGGGTCGACTCGATCAGGTCGACGAGCCGCCCGGAGCCGTCGCGGACTCCCACGCGGGCGGCCCGGCGCGCCATCTCGTCGCGACGGGCGGTGTCGGCCAGGAGCGGTACGAGCTCCCGCTGGACCCAGCCGGGGAGGAAGGCGGCGTCCTCGACGAGGACCGCTCCCCCGGCGTCGACGACGCCGCGCGCGTTGAAGCGCTGCTCGCCGTTGCCGACCGGGTACGGGACGTAGACCGCGGGCAGGCCGAGGGCTGTCAGCTCGCTGACGGTCGCCGCCCCCGCGCGGGAGACGGCCACGTCCGCGGCGGACAGCGCGAGGTCCATCCGGTCGCAGTAGGCGAGGAGGTGGTAGCCGGCCACCCCCGGGTCCGTGATCTCGGCGCGGTCGCCCGTGATGTGGAGGACCTGGAAGCCGGTGGCGACGAGATCCCGGGCGGCGGCGTGCACTGTCGCGTTGATCCGTCGAGCGCCGAGGGAGCCGCCGGTCACCAGGAGGGTCTGCCGGGACGGGTCGAGGCCCAGCGCCGCCATCGCCTCGTCGCGGCGCGCGGCCCGGTCGAGCTCGGCGATCTCGCGGCGCAGCGGCATGCCGACGACCCGCGCGTGCGGCAGGGGCGTGCCCTCGAAGGCCACGCCGACCGAGCGGGTCGCGCGCGCGCCGAGGCGGTTGGCGAGCCCGGGGCGCGCGTTGGCCTCGTGGACGGTGAAGGGGACGCCGGCGCGGCGGGCCGCCAGGTAGGCGGGTGCTGCCGCGTACCCTCCGAAGCCGACCACCGCGTCGATCCGCCGGTCGCGGATCGTCCGGACGATGCCGGCGATGGTCGCACGGAAGGCTCCGGGGAACCGCAGCGCCGCCGCGTTCGGACTGCGCGGGAACGGCAGCCGCGGGATCACCGAGAGCTCGTAGCCGCGGAGGGGGACGAGGCGGGCCTCGAGCCCCTCGGCGGTGCCGAGCACGAGCACCTCGTCGTCCGGGTTCCGCCTGCGGATCTCATCGGCCGTCGCGAGCAGCGGATTGACGTGGCCGGCGGTGCCGCCGCCGGCGAGGAGGTAGCGGGTCACTCCGCCGCCGCCTTCCTGCGGCGCAGCACGCCCGCGCCGGGCAGGGGCGCGGTCTGGGTGCGGGCGAAGGAGAGGACGACGCCGATGGCGAGGAGCGAGCTGAGCAGGGCGGTGCCTCCGGAGGAGATCAGCGGCAGCGGGACTCCCAGCACCGGGAGCACCCCCAGGACCACGCCGATGTTGACGAACGCCTGGCCGATCAGCCAGACCATGATCGCGCCGGTGCTGATCCGCACGAACGGATCGGAGGACGCGTGGATGACGCGGAAGAAGGCGACCGCGAGGACCACGAACAGCGCCAGGACGACGATCGCTCCGATCAGCCCGAGCTCCTCGCCGATGATGGCGAAGATGTAGTCGTTGTCCGCGGCGGGCAGCCAGGACCACTTGGCCTTGGAGTTGCCGAGGCCCACGCCGAAGATCCCGCCGGAGGCCATCGCCCAGGTGCCGTGCACCGGCTGCCAGCACGAGTTCTGGTACTCCTCGACGTTGGAGCAGTCGCCGAGGAAGGACATGATCCGGGTGAGGCGGTTGTCGCTGGAGACGGCGAACAGCACCGCTCCGATCGCACCGACCACCACGATCGGCACGAGGACCTTCATCTGAACGTTCGCGTAGAAGAGCGCGGCGAGGACGATGCCCGCCATGATCACGACCGTGCCCAGGTCGCCTCCGATGAGGACCAGTCCGATCGCCGCGCCGCCGACGATCAGGACGGGGATGAGCGCGTCCTTCCAGTCCTTCGGCGACCGGTAGCGGCGGGCGAGCAGGAGCCCCAGCCAGAGGGCGAGCGCGAGCTTGATGATCTCGGAGGGCTGCATGCTGAAGGCGCCGAGGCGGATCCAGTTGCGGTTCCCGCCGACGGAGTCGCCGAGCGGTGTGAAGAGCACGAGGCACTGGAGGACGCAGCCGGCGATGAGCAAGATCGGCGTCACGCGCTTCCACACGCCGAGGGGCAGCCGCGAGACCACCAGCATCATCGGGATCCCGAGGAGGGCGAACCCGCCCTGGCGCAGGAAGCCCCCGAAGGAGTCGTCGCTCGACACGTAGGAGGTGACCGACGAGGAGGAGAGCACCATCGTCAGTCCGAACAGCACCAGGAAGAGCGTGGTTCCGAAGAGGAGGTAGAAGTTCGGCGAGTGGGAGGCGAAGACCTTCGAGAGGACGATCCGCGCGGAGCGGGCCCCACTCCGGTCCTTCCCGCGCGGCTCAGTGCGCGAGCGGCCCGCGGGGCGGCTCGTCGTCGGAGCGGTCATCGGCTCCCCCTCCCAGGTGTGTCGCCACGGCGGCCGCGAAGGAGCGGCCCCGAGCCGCGTAGTCGAGGAACTGGTCCATCGAGGCCGCGGCGGGTGCGAGCAGGACGACGTCCCCCGAGCGGGCGAGCGTCGCGGCCGCCTCGACGGCCGCCTGCATCACCGCACCAGTGTCGTCCGGCACCGCCTCGCTCACGGGGAGGGCGGGCGCGTGTCGTCGGAATGCCGCGAGCAGCGCCGAGCGGTCGGCGCCGATCACCACGGCGCCCCGCAGGCGGCCGACGTGCGCGGCCACGAGGGCGTCCACGTCGACGCCCTTGAGCAGGCCGCCGACGACCCAGACGACCGACGGGTACGCGCGCAGCGAGGCGTCGGCGGCGTGCGGGTTCGTGGCCTTGGAGTCGTTCACCCAGGTCACCCCGTCGTGCTCGGCGACGACCTGGATGCGGTGGGCGTCGAGCTCGAAGGACGCCAGCGCGGTGCGGACGGCCGTGACCTCGATCCCGCACGCTCGGGAGAGCGCTGCCGCGGCGAGCACGTTCTGGACGATGTGCGGAGCGGCGAGGTTCCGAGCGGCGAGCTCGTCCACGGTGGTGATCTCGAGGGCACTGGTGCGGCGGTCCTCGAGGAAGGCGCGGTCGCAGAGGATGCCGTCGACGATCCCGAAGTCGCTCGGGCCGGGCACGCCGAGGCCGAACCCGATCGCCCGGGCGCCCTCCACCACCTCGGCGTCGAGCACCATCTGCTCGGTCGCCGCGTCGGCGCGGTTGTACACGCAGGCGACGCGGGTGCCGGCGTAGACCTTGCCCTTGGCTGCGCGGTAGGCGTCGAACGAACCGTGCCAGTCGAGGTGGTCGTCGGCGATGTTGAGGCACACGCTCGCGATCGGCTCGATCGCGCCCAGGTAGTGCAGCTGGTAGCTCGAGAGCTCCACGACGAGGACGTCGAAGCCCTGCGGGTCGCGGACCGCGTCGAGCACGGGCACGCCGATGTTGCCGCAGGGGGCGGCGCGGAGGCCGCCGGCCACGAGCATCGTCGCCGTGAGCTGGACGGTCGTGGTCTTCCCGTTGGTGCCGGTGACGGCCACCCATTCCGCCGGAGTGCCGTCGGCGCGCACGACCTTGTCGCGGACGCGCCAGGCGAGCTCGACGTCGCCCCACACGGGGATCCCGGACTCCGCCGCCCACACGAGGATCGGGTGCGTCGGCCGGAAGCCGGGCGACACCACGACCAGCTCCGGTGCGAACGCGTGCAGCTCCTCCGGAGCGGAGTCGAGGCGGTCGGCCCGGTGCAGGCGGGCGCCGATCACCTCGAGCAGGCGCTCGCGCTCCTCGTCGGCGCGGTCGGCGAGGACCAGCACCTCGGAGCCGAGCTCGGTCAGGGTGTCGGCCACCGAGAACCCGGTGACGCCCAGGCCCAGCACGGCGACGCGCAGGCCGCGCCAGTCCGAGTGCCAGCTGCGGAGGGAGTCGGGACGGGCGGGATCGGTCATGCCAGCGACAGCCATTCCAGGTAGAAGAGCCCGACTCCGGCGGCGACGAAGATGCCGGCGATGATCCAGAACCGGACCACGACGGTGATCTCGGCCCAGCCCTTGAGCTCGAAGTGGTGGTGGAGCGGGCTCATCAGGAAGATGCGCTTGCCCCGGGTCAGCTTGAAGTAGATCCGCTGGAGGATGACCGAGCCGGTCACGATGACGAACAGGCCGCCGATGAGGATGACCAGCAGCTCGGTGCGGGTGAGGATCGCCAGGGCCGCGAGCGCGCCGCCGAGGCCGAGCGAGCCGGTGTCGCCCATGAAGATCTGCGCCGGCGAGGTGTTCCACCAGAGGAAGCCCACCAGGGCACCGGAGACGGCCGCCGCGATGATGGCCAGGTCGAACGGGTCGCTCACCTGGTAGCACTTGTCGACGACCTCGGGGTTGAGGTGCTGGTCGAAGCACCACTGGTTCGACTGCCAGAACCCGATGATGACGTAGGAGCCGATCGCGAGGATCGAGGACCCGGTCGCGAGTCCGTCGAGCCCGTCGGCGACGTTCACGCCGTTCGACGTGCTGGTGACGATGATGCAGATCCACAGCACGAACAGGCCGATGCCGATCCAGCCGAGGGAGGCGAAGTCGAACGGCAGGTCGCGGATGAACGAGATCGAGGTGGACGCGGGGGTGAGCCCGTTGGAGTCGCGGACCATGATCGCGATCACCGCGAAGGCCGCGGCGACGATGACCTGGCCGGCGATCTTCGCCCAGCCGCCGAGGCCGAGGCTGCGCTGGTTGCGGGTCTTCAGGAAGTCGTCGACGAAGCCGACGAGTCCGAGCCCGACCATCATGAAGAGCACCAGCAGGGCCGACGGCGCGATCGCCCGGTTGCCGAACAGCATCCCGAGGAAGTAGCCGACCACGGTGCCGATGATGATGACGATGCCGCCCATCGTCGCCGTGCCGTGCTTGACGTGGTGCGACTTCGGTCCGTCCTCGCGGATGAACTGGCCCCACTGCAGGCGGTGGAAGAGGCGGATGAACAGGGGCGTCATCAGGAGCGTGAAGGCTCCCGAGAACGCGCCGGACAGGAGGAGTGCCCTCATCGGTGACGCTCCCCGAGACGGTCGGCGAGGAAGCGCAGCCCCGCGGAGTTGGACGACTTGACCAGCACGGTGTCGCCGGGTCGCAGGTAGTCCTCGAGGAGGTCGAACGCCTCGTCGGAGGTCTCCGCGAAGACGGACTCGCCGCTCCACGACCCCTCGCGCTCGGCCGCGACGTGGATCCGGCGGGCGCCTCGGCCCACCACCACGATCTGGGAGATGTTGAGGCGCACGGCCAGCAGGCCCACGCGCTCGTGCTCCTCGTCGGCCCACTCGCCGAGCTCGCTCATCTCTCCCAGGACGGCGACGGTGCGCCCCCCGGGCTTCGCGATCTGGGCGAGGGTGCGCAGGGCGGCCGCGGTGGAGTCGGGACTCGCGTTGTACGCGTCGTTGATGATGCGGACGTCCTCGCCGCCCAGGACCTCCATGCGGCCGCGCTCGGCGAGGGTGACGGTCGCGAGAGCCTCGACGATCGCGGGCAGCGCCACTCCGACAGAGAGCGCGGCGGCGGTCGCCGCGAGGGCGTTCATCACGTGGTGCTCGCCGAGGACGCGCAGCAGGAGCTCGGCGCGAGCGGCCTCGCGGCCCTCCCCCGCCGAGACCTCGATGGCGAAGCGGGTGCCGTCGGCGGTCGCGTCGATATCGACGGCGCGGACGTCCGCGCTCTCGCCGCGGCCGAACCAGAGGACCCGGGCGGCGGTGCGGCCCGCCATCGAGGCGACCCGGCCATCGTCGGCGTTCAGCACGGCGACGTCGTCGGCGGTGAGGTCGGCGACCATCTCTGTCTTGGCCTCGAGCGTGCGCTCGATCCCGCCGAACTCGCCGGCGTGCGCGAGGCCCACGGCGAGGACGACGCCGACGTCGGGCCTGGCCATCCGGACGAGGCGGCGGATCTCGCCGACCGCGCTCGCGCCCATCTCGGCGACGAGGAAGCGCGTCGACTCGGACACCTGGAGCATCGTGATCGGCGCGCCGACCTCGTTGTTGAAGGATCCGCGCGGAGCGACCGTCTCTCCGACCCGCTCGAGGACGGTGCGGAGGAGGTTCTTGGTCGTCGTCTTGCCGTTCGAGCCGGTGACGCCGATGACGGTGAGCCCGCCCTTCGCGCGGACGCGCCGGACGACCTCGGTCGCCAGCGCTCCGAGCGCCTCGACGGAGTCGTCGACGAGGACCTGCGGCACGTCGAGGTCGAGCGGGCGCTCCACGATGAGGAGCGCGGCACCGCGCTCGAGAGCGGCGGGAGCGAAGAGGTGGCCGTCGGTGTGCTCGCCGCGCTTGGCGACGAAGATCCCGCCGGGCGCGATCTCGCGGGAGTCGGTCTCGGTCGCTCCGTCGATCACGGTGGCGGCCGTGGCGGACGAGCCGGCCAGGTGGAGGCGTCCGGAGACGGCCTCGGCGATCTC
Organism: Rathayibacter sp. AY1G1; assembly: GCF_002932095.1. Classification (NCBI taxonomy): domain Bacteria; kingdom Bacillati; phylum Actinomycetota; class Actinomycetes; order Micrococcales; family Microbacteriaceae; genus Rathayibacter; species Rathayibacter sp. AY1G1. Next base: position 94,358 of record NZ_PSUZ01000013.1, on the reverse strand, counting down.
GGTGAGGGTGAGGGCGATCATCTACAGCCAGCCCGCCTCGCGCAGCGCGTGACGGACGTCGTCTCTGGCCGAATACGGCATGTGCACTCCTGCGATCTCCTGGTGGTCCTCGTGGCCGGGCCCGGCGTAGAGGATCGAGTCCCCTTCGCGCGCGAGGGCGACGGCGGCGCGCACGGCGGCGCGCGGGTCGGCGATCTCGTGGATCTCCCGGTCGGGCACGGCGGCCCGGGCGCCCTGGAGGAGCGCGGCGCGGATGGCGGCCGGATCCTCCCAGCGCGGGTGGAAGTCGGTGACGACAACGACGTCGGCGAGGCGGGCGGCGATGGCGCCCATGTCGCTCCGCTTGGTCGTGTCGCGGTCCCCGTCCGCCCCGAACACCATGAACAGGCGGCCGGGCGTGATGGTCCGCAGCGCCTCGAGCGCGTTCTGGAACGCGTCGGGGGTGTGGCCGTAGTCGACGTAGACGCGCGGTCCGCGCTCCCCCGAGACGAGCTCCGCGCGGCCCGGGATGTAGACGTCGAGACGACTGTCCTCGAGCGCGTGCGCGACGGCGTCCAGGTCGAAGCCCGACTCCACCAGCATCACGATCGCCAGCGCGGCGTTGGACGCCATGTACCAGCCGATCAGCGAGACGGTGACGACGACGGAGCGGTTCTCGGGCCCCTCCAGGCGGAAGGTGGTGCTGTCGGGCGTCGCGTCCAGCACCGTCATCGACCAGTCGGCGGGCGTCGTCGGGGCGACTCCGACGACCGGAGAGCCGGCGAGCGTCGCGACGGGGATGCGGCTGCGCTCGGCGAGCTCGCGCCCCCAGGCGCTGTCGACCGTGACGACGCCGCGGCGTGCGCGCTCCGGCTCGAAGAGGTCGGCCTTGGCCTCGAAGTACTCGCGCAGATCGGAGTAGTCGTCGAGGTGGTCGTGGCTGAGGTTCGTGAAGCCGACGACGTCGAAGACGAGGCCGTCGATCCGGTGCCGCGTGAGCGCCTGCGCCGACACCTCGATGGAGACCGCGCGGACGGCGGACTCGCGCATCCGAGCGAGCAGGCCGTGCAGCTCGCTCGCCTCGGGAGTGGTCAGCGAGCTGACCACGGCGACGTCGCCGATCCGGCGCTCGGCGGTGGAGCTGAGGCCGGAGACGACTCCGAGCCGGCGCAGCAGCGCGTCGAGGATGTAGACGACGCTCGTCTTGCCGTTGGTCCCCGTCACGCCGAAGAGCGTCGGGACGTCCTCGCGGGTGCGGTGGATCCACGCGGCGACGTCGCCGAGGGCGGCCCGCGGGTCGGGGGTCACCAGCACGGGCAGGCCGCTGTCGGCGGCGAGCTCCGCTCCGGCCGGGTCGGTCAGCACGGCGACGGCTCCGGACGCCGCGGCGGCCGACGCGAAGGCCGCGCCATGGGCACGGCGTCCTGCGACACCGACGTAGAGGTCCCCGGACTCGACCTGGTTCGAGTCCAGCGTGACTCCGCTCACCTCGACGCCCTCGAGGCCGCGGACCGGGCCGAGGGAGAACTCGGCCACGAGCTGCGAGAGGCTCCGCGGCACGGGGTGCTCGGGGCGGAGGGAGGACTGCGGGCGAGGGTCGTGCACTGCCCGCTCTTTCTCTCGTTCTGGTGCGTGGATCGTGGTCCCGGCGGGGCTCACCACGTCGTCGGGTACTCGACGGGCGGCACCGTGGACGGCTCCACCCGGTTGGTCTTGAGCACCTGGGTCATGACCTGCTGGAAGACGGGAGCCGTCGCCTGGGACGTGTTCATCTTAACCGGATCGGCGATGGTGACCGTCACGACGTACTCCGGGTCCTCCGCCGGCGCGAGCCCGGCGAGCGAGACGGTGTAGCTCTTCGAGTAGCCGCCCTTGCCGTCGGGCTGCTGCGCGGTACCGGTCTTGGTGGCGATGTTGTAGCCGTCGACGTGGATGTCGTTCGCCAGCCAGCCCTCGTTGTAGTGCGTCTGCAGCATGTCGACGACCTGCTTCGCGGCCGAGCTCGACACCACCTGGGTGCCCGTCGCATCGGGGACGTCCACGACGGAGCCGTCGGCCGTGGTGCAGCCGTCGATCAGCTGCGACGGGAGCCGCACTCCGCCGTTGCCGAGCGTCTGGTAGATGCTCGCGACCTGCACCGCGGTCGCCGAGACGCCCTGGCCGAACATCGTCGTGTAGTTCGTCTGGTTGTCCCAGTCCTGGTAGTCGGCGAGCAGGCCGCCCTCCTCGCCGGGGAAGCCGCTCGTAGTGGGCGTGCCGAGACCGAACTTCTGCAGGTAGTCGTAGCGGGTCTGGGCCGACAGGCGGGAGCCGAGCATCGAGATGCCGACGTTCGACGAGTCCTTGAGGATGCCGGTCAGCGTGTAGTTCGTCGGGGTGTGCGCGAAGTCGTCGCTGAACGAGGCGCCGTCCTTCTCGAAGGAGTCCGGGACGACGACCTGGGTCGTCGGGCCCGCCTGGCCCTGGTCGATCAGCATCGCGGCCGTCATCGGCTTGAAGGTCGAGCCCGGCTCGAACGGCGCGCGGAACGCGCGCGAGCTGCGGTCGGCGGAGGCGCTCGCCTCGACGTTGTTGGGGTCGACGGTCGGCGTCTCGGCCACGGCGAGCAGCTTGCCGGTCTTGACCTCCTGCACCACGACGATCCCGTAGCTGCCGCCGACCTCGGCGACGCGCTGCGAGAGGACCTGCTGGGAGTAGTACTGGAGGTCGGAGTCGATGGTGAGCTTCAGCGTCCCGCCGTCGACGGCCGGGGTCTCCGAGACGGTGCTGCCCGGGATCCGGACGTAGTCGGCGCTGCGCTCGTAGCTCTCGGACCCGTTCTGCCCCGCGAGGCAGGTGTTCTCCGCGTACTCCATGCCCTCCTGGGCCGCTCCGTCCGCCCCGACGTAGCCGACGAGGTTGCCGGCCACCGCGCCGTTGGGGTAGCTGCGTCCCTGCTGGGTCTCGAAGTAGGTCCACGGGATGTCGAGCGCGACGAGCTTCTGGTAGGCCTCGAGGTCGAGCCCCTCCGAGAGGATCAGGTAGTTGGCCTTCGCGTCCTTCGCGAGCGCGGCGTCCACCGCTCCGGTGATCTGCTCGACCGACTGCCCGGTGATCGCGCCGATCTCGGAGGCGGCCTGCTGCACGCTGACCATGACCTTCTGGTCCTCGCCCAGCTCGCGCGGGAACTCGGCCACGTTCTTCGGCGAGGTCGTCAGCCGGTAGCGCGTGGTGGTGTCCGCGAGCACCGTCCCGGAGCGGTCCACGATGGGGCCGCGCTGGCCGTAGGTGACGACGCTGTTCGACTGGTTCTGGGCGGCCGCATCGGTGAGCTCGTTCGCCCGCACGATCTGGATGTCCACCAGCTTGCCGATGAAGAGTCCGACGACGGCGACGATGATGACGAACGTGACGGCCGTGCGGCGTCTGCTCGAGCGGTGGTGTCTCACTGCGGCGGTGTCCTTCTTGCTCCGGGCGGGCGGGCCGCCGTTCGTCGGGTCCGGATGGTCGTCGTGCGCCCCGCGGGGCGGGTGCCCGCGCGGAGGCGGACCGCGACGCCGTGCGTCAGTGCGTGATGGGCGCGGGCAGCTCGCCCTGCAACGGTACGGCCGCACCGTCGACAGCCGGGGAGGACGCGCTCGCGCCGGGCTGGAGAGCCGGGACGAGGGCGTTGGGCACGAGCGGCGCGGAGGCGGTGCCCGCGACTTCGCTCGACGCGGCGGAGGAGGGGTCGCCCAGCACGGCGCCGTCCGAGAGGCGGAGGTAGACCGGCGCGGTATTGGCGACCATGCCCAGGCCCTGCGCGGCGGTGGCGAGGTTCTGCGGCGAGCTCAGCGTGTCGACGGCGTCCTGCTTCTCCGCGTTGCTGCGGGTGAGCGATTTCTGCTCCGTCTGCAGCGCCGAGATCTGGTAGGCCCCCTGCGAGAGGCCGACGCTCACCAGGAGCTGGACGACGATGATCGCGAAGAGGCCGGCGACGGCGACGATCCCGTAGACGAGCTTCGGGCGCGACTGCGCCTGACCGGCCGGGACGGCCTCGATGCGGGGGCGGGGCGCCTCCTCCTCGGGGCGTGCTCGGCGGGCGGTGTCGATGACGGCGGGGTCGACGACGGCGGTGGCGCTCATGCGGTGCTCCTGATCCTCTCGGCCGCGCGCAGACGCACGGGTGTCGCTCGGGGGTTGCGGGCCTTCTCGTCGTCGGAGGCGAGCTCGGCTCCGCGGATGACGAGTCGGAACTCGGGTCGGTGCTCCGGCAGCTCCATCGGGAGGCCGGCCGGGGCGGTGGAGGAGGACGCGGCCTGGAGCGCGCGCTTGACGATCCGGTCCTCGAGCGACTGGTACGCCTCGACGACGATCCGCCCGCCCTCGTTGATCCGGCCCAGCGCGGCGGGGATCGCCCGCTCGAGGACGGACAGCTCCTGGTTGACCTCGATCCGCAGCGCCTGGAAGACGCGCTTGGCGGGGTGGCCGTTCCGCTGGATCGCGACCGGGGTCGCCGCCTGGATGATCTCGACGAGACGGCCGGAGCGCTCCAGCGGAGCCTCGCGACGGGCCTCCACGATCTTCTTGGCGTAGCGCGCGGCGAGGCGCTCCTCGCCGTACTCGTGGAAGATGCGGCGCAGGGCGGTCTCGTCGTAGTCGGCGAGGATGCTCGCCGCCGTGAGCGGGGCGGTCGAGTCCATCCGCATGTCCAGCGGCGCGTCCTTGGAGTAGGAGAAGCCACGCTCGGTCTCGTCGAGCTGGAGCGAGGAGACGCCGAGGTCGAAGAGCGCACCGTCGATCGTGTCGATGCCCAGCTCGTCGAGCACGTCGGGCAGCTCGTCGTAGACGGCGTGCACGAGGTCGATCCGGGAGGCGTGGGCGGAGAGCCGCTCCCCCGCGAGCTGCAGCGCCTCGGGGTCGCGGTCCAGGCCCACGAGGTGCAGGCCGGGGAAGCGCTCGAGCAGCGCGAGCGAGTGCCCGCCCATGCCGAGCGTCGCGTCGACGACGACCGCCCCGTCGCGCTCCAGCGCCGGAGCCAGGAGCTCGACGCAGCGCTCGAGCAGCACCGGGAGGTGCCGCTCCTCGGTCGGGCGCGGAGCGCCCTTCGGAGTGTTCTCTGCCATGGCGGTCCCGCCGTTCCCGTTCCTGTCGTCCGATCCCCATCCACCTCGCGTCCGGACACCGGGGAAGGTGCGTCCGGGCGCCGAGTGGCTGGGAGTCGCGCGACAGGACCTAGAACAGGCCGGGGATCACCTCCTCCTGGGTGTCGGAGAACACGGACTCCTGCTCCTGCAGGTAGGTCTCCCAGGCGCCCTGCGCCCAGATCTCGGCGCGGTTGCCCGCTCCGATGACGGTGAGGTCGCGGTCGAGGCCCGCGTACGCACGCAGCGGAGCCGGGAGGGTCACGCGGTTCTGCTTGTCCGGCGTCTCGGCGCTCGCGCCCGAGAGGAACACCCGGAGGAAGTCCCGCGCCTGCTTGCTGGTCACCGGCGCCTGCCGGATCTTCTCGTGCATCACCTCGAACTCGGCCTGGCTGAACACGTACAGGCACCGCTCCTGGCCGCGCGTGACGACGACTCCGGAGGAGAGCTCGTCGCGGAACTTGGCGGGGAGGATCACGCGGCCCTTCTCGTCGAGCTTGGGGGAATAGGTGCCGAGGAACACGGACTGCCCCCCACTTCTTCCGGCCAAGGATGGTGTGTCCTCCACAGTACTCCACTTCCCCCCACTCACAACCCCGGCGCGGCGCGGGGCGCGCCGGAGAGGCCCCGGTCATCCGCGTGTTTCCGCGGAATCGCGACAGCGGGGCGAAGTGGAGGGGGAAGGTCGCGGGAGGGAGGCCGCGGGCACGAAAAAAGGGCCGATCCGTGAGGATCGACCCTGTGGTGGAGCGGAGGGGGGGGGCTAGCCGCGCCCGTCTCCGCGGTTGTCCCATCTGTCGTTCAGTCGGTCCATGAAGCCGGACCCCTGGCGGTTGCCCGAGCGGGGCTTCGACGGACGGCCGACGTCGGGCAGGCCGGGCTCAGCGGAGCCGCCGGCGGCCGGGCGCATGGCCACGATCACGCCGCCGAGCATGAAGGCGAACCCGAGGATGCCGACGAGGGGCTGGCGCACGACCACGCCCGCGACGAGCACGGCGAGACCGAGGATGCCGAGCAGGATGCCGAGCACGAGGGCCCGGTAGTTGGTGCCGCCGCGCCCCTTGCCGACCGCCGCCACGAAATCGGCGTCGTTCTGGTAGAGGTTCCGCTCCATCTCATCGAGGAGCCGTTGCTCGTGTTCCGAAAGCGGCATCGTGACCCCTTCAGGGTGCGGCGTCGACCCTTTCGGGGATCGGCACCGGAATAGGCGGCGTCTGGGCTCGACCGGTCGGGCGGCGCTTCAGTGTAGACCGAGCCCGACGCGGGCACCAGGCACCTTCGGTGCATAGGCTGGTCGGGTGAACCACAGCTCTCGACTGGTCGATCGCGTCCAGCTCCGAATCGATGAATTCCTCACCGGGCGCACGCCAATTCTGCGCTCCATAGGAGAGGACGTCTCCGCCCTCGGCGACCTTTCGCGGGACTTTCTCAGCGGGGGCAAGCGGTTCCGCGCGCGCTTCTGCGAGGCGGGCTGGAACGCGGTGTCGAGCACCTCGAGCGAAGCCCATCCGAGCGGCTCCGATCCGATCGCGAGGGTGGGCGCCGGGCTGGAGCTGTTCCACGCCGCCGCCCTCGTCCACGACGACGTGATCGACAACTCCGACACCCGCCGCGGCGCTCCCGCGGCCCACCGGCGCTTCTCCTCCTTCCACGCCGACGGCGGCTGGACCGGCGACCGCGACGAGTTCGGCCGCTCCTCCGCGATCCTCCTCGGCGACCTCCTCCTGGTCTGGTCGGACGAGATCTTCGCCGCGGCGGAGTGGTCGCTCGGGGATCGAGTCGCGGCCGAGCGCGCGCGCGCCGAGTTCAACCTGATGCGCACCGAGGTCACGCTGGGCCAGTACCTCGACATCCTCGAGGAGAGCGCGTGGGTGCAGCACCCCGAGCACGAGCACCTGCAGCGGGCGGAGCGGGTGGTGGTCTACAAGAGCGCGAAGTACAGTATCGAGGCGCCGCTGGTGATCGGCGGCTCCCTCGCCGGCGGCGACGACGCGCAGCTGGACGCCCTGCGCCGCTTCGGGCTCCCGGTCGGGATCGCCTTCCAGCTGCGCGACGACGTCCTCGGAGTCTTCGGCGACCCGGCAGTGACGGGCAAGCCGGCCGGCGACGATCTGCGGGAGGGCAAGCGCACCGTGCTGCTCGGCCTCGCCCGCGGCGCGTGCTCGCCGGGCGAGCGGGCCGAGCTCGACGCGGTCGTGGGCCGGAACGACGCCGACGCGGCGTCCATCGCGCGGGCGCAGGAGATCATCGCGGGCAGCGGCGCCCTCGAGCGGCTCGAGGAGCGCATCGACCAGGAGGTGGCCGCGGCGATCGCGGTCCTCCCCGACGCGCCGCTCCGCACGGAGGGCGTGGCGGAGCTGCGCGAGCTGGCCGCCCAGGTCACGGTCCGCACCTCCTAGGAGCGGACGGGCGGGATCAGGCCAGGGCCTGGGCGACCCGCCGGACCTCGGCCTTGCGGCCGGCGCGGAGGGCGACGATCGGGCTCGTGCCCAGGCTCTCCTCGACCGTCAGCATCCAGTCGACCGCCTCGTCGTCGGTGAAGCCGGAGTCGGCGAGCAGGATCGCGGTGCCGCGGATCTCGCTCATCGGCTCCCCGTCGCGGAGGAAGAGGGCGGGGACCTTCAGCACGCCGTCGCGGCGGGTGCCGAGCAGGTGGCGCTCCTCGAGGAGGCGGCGGACCCGGCCGGCGCCGAGCCCGGTCAGCTCCACGAGGTCGGGGACGGTCAGCCACTCGAGCTCGGAATCGGTCGAGGTGGCGGGGGAAGCGGACGAGTCGGTCACGCGTCAAGACTGCCACGAGCCCGGAGGGCCGCCAACTGCGGGCGCCCCGGAGAAGGAGTCGGGCCCGTCCTGCGCCGCCCGGGCGTCGCTCACCGGTTCCCCCGGGGGTCTTGCCTAGACTCGTCGCGTGACCACCAGCCAGCTCGACCCTCTCCTCGGCCGTCTCGTCGACGGCCGGTACGAGGTGCGCTCGAGGATCGCCCGCGGCGGCATGGCGACGGTCTACCTCGCGCACGATCAGCGCCTCGAGCGCCGCGTGGCGATGAAGGTCATGCACGGCCACCTCTCCGACGACGCGACGTTCAAGAACCGCTTCGTCCAGGAGGCGCGCTCCGCCGCCCGTCTCGCCCACCCGAACGTGGTCAGCGTCTTCGACCAGGGCCAGGACTCGGACATGGCCTACCTGGTGATGGAGTACCTCCCCGGGATCACCCTGCGCGACCTGCTCAAGGAGCGCGGCCGGCTGACCGCCCAGCAGGTCGTCGACATCATGCACTCCGTGCTCTCGGGTCTCGCCGCCGCGCACCGCGCCGGGATCCTCCACCGCGACCTCAAGCCCGAGAACGTGCTCCTCGCCGACGACGGCCGGATCAAGATCGGCGACTTCGGCCTCGCGCGCGCCGCCTCCGCCAACACCGCCTCCGGTCAGGCCCTCCTCGGCACGATCGCCTACCTCTCCCCCGAGCTGGTCACGCGGGGCACCGCCGACACCCGCAGCGACATCTACGCCATCGGGATCATGATCTACGAGATGCTCACCGGAGAGCAGCCCTTCACGGGCGAGCAGCCGATGCAGATCGCGTACCAGCACGCGAACGACTCCGTCCCGTACCCCAGCGCGACGGTCGCCTCCGTCCCCACCTCGCTCGACGAGCTCGTCCTCTGGGCGACCGAGCGCGACCCGGACATGCGGCCCCGCGACGCCGGTGTCATGCTCGCGCAGCTGCTCGAGGCCGAGCGGCTCATGGGCATCACACCGAGCGACCGCCGCGGCGACACGCAGGCGGTCACCCCGCTCCCGGCGCCCGTCGCCGATCCGGCGCCCGCGACGGCCGTCTTCGATCCGGCGGAGCCCGGGCAGACCTCGGTCTTCGACCCGGCGCCGGCGCCCGGAGCGGTACTCGTGGTCGACGAGGACGACGACACCGTCGCCCGGCTCGCGAGCAGGCGCCGCGTCCGACGGCGTCGCGGCGTCCTGCTCACGGTGGTCGTGCTCCTCCTGGCGCTCATCGGCGGCGGGACGGCCTGGTGGTTCGGCGAGGGACCCGGCGCGATCGTGTCGATCCCGGACGTCGTCAGCCAGTCGCAGCAGGACGCGACGGCCCAGCTGCAGGCGCAGGGCTTCGAGGTGCAGCCGCAGGAGACGCCCGACCTCACCGTGCCCGCGGGGACGGTGGTGAGCTCCGATCCGCCCGGCGGGCAGGGGGTGCACAAGGGCTCCGTCATCACGCTGACCGTCTCGAGCGGGCCGCGCCAGCTGCCGGTCCCGTCTCTCGCCGGCCTCTCGGAGGCCGACGCTGCCGCCGCGGTGACGGGCGGCTCCTTCACCGTCGGCGACGTCTCGAAGATCTTCGACGCCGACGTCGACGCCGGTGTGGTCGTCTCCGCCTCGCTGCCGGACGGATCGGCGCTGCCCGAGACGATGTCCGAGACCAGCACCATCGCGATGGTGGTGAGCCTCGGACCGATCCCGAACGTCGTCGGCCTCTCGATCGACGACGCGACGGCGAAGGCGGAGGCGGCCGGTCTCGCCCTCGACCGCAGCGGCGAGGACTGGAGCGACACCGTGGCCGCGGGCGTCGTCCTCACGCAGGCGAACCCGGAGGCGCCCGCCGTGACCGGCGACACCGTCTCGGTCGTCGTGTCGAAGGGGCCCGAGCCCGTCGCCGTGCCGAACGTCGTGGGGATGAACCGCGACGAGGCGAAGGCGGCCCTCGAGGCGGCGGACCTGTCGTGGAGCTACTCCCTGACGACGCTCGGCCCGCTGATCGACGCGGCGCCGAACGAGCTGACCAAGGTCACGAACCAGTCCAACAAGGCCGGCGATCTCGTGCAGCGCGGCACGACGATCCAGCTGTCGATCACCATCACGACCTGACGCCGCCGGTCGAGCCCTCAACGAGGACTCGACCGGCGGTCGGGGTCGGATCAGATCGCGCGGCCCCGGAGCTCCTCCGCCACGAGGAACGCGAGCTCGAGCGACTGCATGTGGTTGAGGCGCGGGTCGCAGACCGACTCGTACCGGGTGGCGAGCGTCGCCTCGTCGATGTGCTCCGAGCCGCCGAGGCACTCGGTGACGTCGTCGCCCGTGAGCTCGACGTGGATGCCGCCCGGGTGCGTCCCCGCGGCGCGGTGCGCCTCGAAGAAGCCCTTGACCTCGTCGACCACGTCGTCGAAGCGACGGGTCTTGTAGCCGGTCGGCGTCGTCAGCCCGTTGCCGTGCATCGGATCGGTCACCCACAGCGGCAGGGCGTCGCTCCGCTTGACGGCCTCGAGCAGCGGCGGGAGGGCGTCGCGGATCCTCCCGGCACCCATGCGGGTGATGAAGGTGAGGCGACCGGGCTCCCGCTCGGGGTCGAGCTTGTCGATCAGCTCGAGCATCGTCTCGGGCGTGGTCGACGGGCCGAGCTTCACGCCGATCGGGTTGCGCACCCGCGACAGGAAGTCGACGTGCGCGCCGTCGAGCTCGCGGGTGCGCTCGCCGATCCAGATGAAGTGGCTGGAGGTGTTGTACGGCGTGCCGGTCCGCGAGTCGATGCGCGTCATGGGGCGCTCGTAGTCCATCAGCAGGCCCTCGTGGCCGGTGTAGAACTCGGTGCGCTTCATGCCCTCGAAGTCGGCCCCGCACGCCACCATGAACTTGACCGCGCGGTCGATCTCGCGGGCCAGCTGCTCGTAGCGCTGGTTCTGCGGGTTCTCGGTGAAGCCCTTGTTCCAGTAGTGGACGAGGCGCAGGTCGGCGAATCCGCCCTGCGTGAAGGCGCGGATGAGGTTCAGCGTCGAGGCGGCGGTGTGGTAGCCCTGCACGATGCGACGCGGGTCCGCGGCGCGCGACTCCGGGGTGAAGTCGTAGCCGTTGACGATGTCGCCGCGGTAGGCGGGCAGGGTCACGTCGCCGCGGGTCTCGAGGTCGCTCGAGCGCGGCTTCGCGAACTGGCCGGCCATCCGGCCCATCTTGATGACGGGCATGCTCGCGCCGTAGGTCAGGACGACGGCCATCTGCAGCACGGTCTTGACGCGGTTGCGGATCTGCTCGGCGGTCGCTCCGGCGAAGGTCTCGGCGCAGTCGCCGCCCTGCAGGAGGAACGCCTCGCCGCGGGCCGCGGCTCCGAGACGCTCGCGCAGCTGGTCGACCTCGCCGGCGAACACCAGCGGAGGGAGCGCGGCCACCTCGGCGGACGCCGCTCGCACGGCCTCCGCATCGGGCCACTGCGGCTGCTGCTTGATCTCGAGCTCGCGCCAATAGTCCAGGCCGGCGACCACGGAGGGGGCGGCGAGGACGTACGGTTCGTTCGGATCGATGACCACGAGGGTGTTCCCGGTTCTGACGGGCGCCAGCGGCGCGCGGAGGGCCGCCGTCCGGACGGACGGCAGCGGTTGACGAGCTTATAGCCTGGCAGGGCGCTCGGCCGGGAGGGGCCCCCGGCGTCGAGCGGGCGCTCAGCGGGTGAGGGCCGCGCGCTTCTCCTTGACCGAGGTCGCGTAGACGTCGAGGTACTCCTGGCCACTCAGGGCGAGGAGCTCGTACATGATCTCGTCGGTGATCGAGCGGAGGATGAACCGGTCGCCCTCCATGCCCTCGAAGCGGCTGAAGTCGAGCGGCTCCCCGAAGACGATGCCGATGCGGCCCAGCTTCGGCAGGCGCTTGCCGATGGGCATGATGCGCGCGGTGTCGATCATGGCGACCGGGATGACGGGCACGCGGGCCTCGAGGACCATGCGCGCGACACCGGTGCGGCCGCGGTACATGCGGCCGTCGGGGCTGCGCGTGCCCTCGGGATAGATGCCCAGGGCGTGGCCGCCCGCGAGGACGCGGAGGCCCGTGTTGAGCGAGGCCTCCGACGCCTTGCCACCGGAGCGGTCGATGGGCAGCATCCCCGTGGCGGTGAAGAACGTCCGCGTCGCCCAGCCCTTGAGGCCCTTGCCGGTGAAGTAGTCGCTCTTGGCGAGGAAGACCATGTTCCGCTCGATCACCAGCGGGAGGATCACGGAGTCGATGAAGGAGAGGTGGTTGCTCGCGAGGATCACGCCGCCGTTCTGCGGCACCTTGTCGGCGCCGACCACCCACGGCCGGAAGATCGTCTTCAGGAGCGGGCCCGCGACGATGTGCTTCATGAACCAGTAGAACATCGGGCTCCTCGGCGGTGCGGAAGATCGGGTGCGGCGGGTGCCGCTAGAGGGAGCTCGCGTGCAGGCGCGCCAGGTCGGCGGCCCCCACGACTCCGGCGTCATTGACGAGCTCCGCGATGCGGAACTCGGGCTCGGGGTGGTAGCCCCGGGCGGGGAGGTTGTCGAGGTAGGCCTGGCGGATGGGGTCCAGCAGGAGGTCGCCCGCCTGCGCCACTCCGCCGCCGATGACGAACATCTGCGGGTCGAGGACGGCGCTCAGGCTGGCCGCCGCCTCGCCCAGCCAGTGGCCGAGCTGTCGCAGCGCCGCGAGGGCGCCGAGGTCGCCGGCGGTGATCAGCTCGGAAATGAGGTGGCCGTTCAGCTCGCCGCCGTTGCGGGCGCGGGCGTCGGCGATACCCTGGCCGATCCCGCCCGCGTCGGCCAGCTCGCCGGCGAAGCGCTGGAGCGCGCGGCCCGAGCCGTACTGCTCGATGCAGCCGCGGGCGCCGCAGCCGCAGGGCAGGCCTCCGGGGACGACGCGCATGTGCCCGATCTCGGCCGCGGCGCCGAAGCCGCCGCGCAGGAGCCGGTCGTTGATGACGATCGCGCCACCCACTCCGGTGCCGATGGTGAGCATCAGCATGTCGCTGACGAGGCGGCCCGAGCCGTAGCGGAACTCGGCCCAGCCGGCGGCGTTCGCATCGTTCTCGATGATGATCGGCAGGTCGATGCGGGCCGAGAGCTTCTCGCGGAAGGGCTCGTTGCGCCAGTTGATGTTCGGGGCGTAGTAGACGATCGACTGCGAGGCGTCGATGAAGCCGGCGGCGGCGACTCCGACCGCGGAGACGTCTCCCGGGAGCAGGCCGGAGCGCAGATGCTCGACCATCTCGACCACGACGTCGACGATCAGCTCGGGGTGCCCGGCAGGAGTGGGCCGACGGTCCTCGCGGAGGATCCCCCCGAACTCGTCGACCAGGGCTCCGGCGATCTTCGTGCCGCCGATGTCGATCCCGATCGCGTGCACGCGAACCGCCTTCCCGTCGCCACCGGCGCGGCAGCGTCGGCGGGCCGCCCTGAGCGGCGGCCAGGACGAGTGTAGTGACCGCGAGCGCTCCGATGCGGCTCAGCGGCGAGACCCGGCGACGCGTGTCGGCCCTCCTCGCGGAGCCACCGCTGGATCGTTACCCTGAACGGATCCACAGCTTGCGCCGCGCCGGTAGGGTGGAGACGACGTTCATTCAGGTACCGAAGGAGTTGCCGTGGACCAGTTCGATTCCCCCCTGGTGGTTCCGGCCGATCCCCAGGCCAATACGACCGCCCTCCTGCTGGACCGCGTCCGCGAGACGCCCGATCGCCCGCTCTTCGCGTTGCCCGACGGCGACGGCTGGCGCGATGTGACGGCGCAGGAGTTCCTCGACCAGGTCACGGCCCTCGCGAAGGGCTTCGTCGCCGCCGGCCTCGAGCCGGGCGAGAAGGTCGGGCTGATCTGCAAGACGCGCTACGAGTGGACGCTGATCGACTTCGCCGTCTGGTTCGCCGGCGGGATCCTCGTCCCGGTGTACGAGACCTCCTCCCCCGCGCAGGTGCAGTGGAACCTCACCGACTCCGGCGCGCACGCCGTGATCGTCGAGACCCCCGAGCACTTCGCCCGCTTCGACGAGATCCGCGCCGACCTTCCCGAGGTCCGACTCGCCTGGCAGATCGGGCTGGGCGATCTGGACAAGCTCGTCGCGCGCGGCGTCGACGTGCCGGACGCCGAGATCGAGCGCCGCCGCTCGCTGGCGACCGGCACCGACATCGCGACGATCATCTACACCTCCGGCTCCACCGGCCGCCCCAAGGGCTGCATCATCCGGCACTCGAACTTCGTCGAGCTCAGCCGCAACTCGGCGGTCGCCCTGACGGAGCTGATCCACCAGCCCGGCGCGTCGACGCTGCTGTTCATCACCACGGCGCACGTGTTCGCCCGCTTCATCGCGATCCTCTGCGTGCACGGCGGGGTGAAGGTGGGGCACCAGGCCGACACCAGGCAGCTGCTCCCCTCGCTCGCGTCCTTCAAGCCGACGTTCCTCCTGGCCGTGCCGCGCGTGTTCGAGAAGGTCTACAACTCCGCGGAGCAGAAGGCCGAGGCCGGGGGGAAGGGGAAGATCTTCCGCCGCGCGGCCGACGTCGCCGTCGCCCACTCGATGGCGCTCGAGGCGGGCTCGGTGCCGCTTGCGCTGAAGCTGCAGTTCCTCCTCTTCGACCGGCTCGTGTACTCGAAGCTGCGCACCGCCATGGGCGGGAACGTCCGCTTCGCCGTGTCCGGCTCGGCGCCGCTGGGAGACCGGCTCGGGCACTTCTTCCACAGCCTCGGCATCAAGATCCTCGAGGGCTACGGCCTCACGGAGACGACGGCGCCCGCCACGGTCAACCGCACCGAGCGTTTCAAGATCGGCTCGGTGGGCCCGGCGATGCCCGGCGTCTCGATCCGGATCGCGGGCGACGGCGAGATCCAGGTGCGCGGCATCGACGTCTTCGGCGGCTACTGGAACAACGAGGCGGCGACGGCCGAGTCGTTCGACGGCGAGTGGTTCCGCACGGGCGACCTCGGAACTCTGGACGAGGACGGGTACCTGCGCGTCACCGGGCGGAAGAAGGAGATCATCGTCACCGCCGGCGGCAAGAACGTCGCTCCGGCGGCGCTGGAGGATCCGATCCGCGCGAACCCGCTGGTCGGCCAGGTCGTCGTCGTCGGCGATCAGCGCCCGTTCATCGCCGCTCTGGTCACGCTCGACTCCGAGATGCTGCCGACGTGGCTCGCGAACAACGGGCAGGACAAGGGCCTCTCACTCGAGGACGCGGCCGTGAACCCGGTCGTTCTGGCCGAGGTGCAGCGGGCCGTCGATGCGGCGAACGAGCGCGTGTCCCGCGCCGAGTCGATCCGGAAGTTCGTGATCCTCCCGACCGAGTTCACGGAGGCGAGCGGTCACCTGACTCCGAAGATGAGCATCAAGCGCAACGTCATCCTCGCCGACTTCGCCGACACCATCGCCGCCGTCTACTCCGCCGCCCCCGCCACCGAGGGCATCTCCCTCCGCTGACCCCGCGCTCTCCCCGCGTCACCAGCAGGCCGTCCCGATCGCAGCCGCCTCCGGGACAGCGCGCCCAGCTCTATCCCGTCGGCGGAACGCACGACGCTCTCCTCGACGCGCCCCTGTCGCGGTGCCGACCGCGCCGGGCCGGGCAGGGACCGGCTCCCCCTCAACACAGCCGTATCCGGTGAAGCGCGTGCCAGCGCTTCACCGTCGGCGGAACGCACGACGCTCCATGGAACGCGCCCACCTCGAAAAGCCGACCGCGCGGAGCCGGGCAGGGACCGGCTCCCCCTCGACACAGCCGTATCCGGGAAAGCGCGTCCCAGCGCTTCACCGTCCACGGAACACACGACGCTCAACGGAACATCCCCACCTCGAAAGGCCGACCGCGCGGAGCCGGGCAGAGACCGGCTCCCCCTCAACACAGCCGTATCCGGGAAAGCGCGTCCCAGCGCTTTCCCGTCGGCGGAACGCACGACGCTCCATGGAACGCCCCACCTCGCCGAGCCGACCGCGCCGAGCCGGGCAGGGACCGGCTCGGAATCCAACTCAGAACCAGTCGGATTCCCGGACGGCCTTCATGGCGGCGCGGCGGTCGTCCTGGGAGAGGCGGTCGAGGTAGAGGCGTCCGTCGAGGTGGTCGCATTCGTGCTGGAGGGCCTGGGCCATGAGGCCGTCGCCTTCGAGGACGATCTCGTTGCCGTCGAGGTCGGTGCCGCGGACCTTCGCGTGCGGGTAGCGGATCGCGGGGTACCAGAGGTTCGGGACGGAGAGGCAGCCCTCGTCGACCGGTTGCGGGTCTCCGCTGAGCTCGATGATCTCGGGGTTGAGGATGTAGCCGATGACGCCGTCGACGTTGTAGCTGAAGGCGCGGAGGTTGACGCCGATCTGGGGGGCTGCGACGCCGGCGCGTCCGGGCGGGCGGACGCTGTCGACGAGGTCCTCGACGAGGCCGCGGACGCCGGCGTCGACCGTCTCGATGGTCGTGGACGGGGTCTTCAGCACCGGGTCCCCGAAGATGCGGATCTGGCGTTCGGTCATGTGGTGCGCTCCCTCAGGGCCTCCTCCGCGCTCAGGAGGGCGTTCTCGACGACTTCGCTCGCTGCGGGGTGCGGCCAGTACTGGCTGCGGGCGAGTCCGCGGATGCCGGTGCCGGCGCTGGCGGCCTGGACGAGCGGCTGAATGAGGATACTGGCCTGCGGCCCGATGATGTGCGCGCCGAGGAGGGCGCCGTCGAGTCCGACGACCAGGAGGCAGGCGCTGGAGTCGTCCTCGAGCGCCCAGCCGAAGGCGGTGGAGCCGTACTCCTGGGTGACGGTGACGACGTCCAGGCCGTGGTCTCGCGCTTCGGCCGCGGTGAGCCCGAAGTGGGCGATCTGCGGGTGGGCGAAGATCGCGCCGGGCACCGGCGAGAGGGTGTCGGAGAGCATCTCGCCCGGGTGCAGGAGGTTGTGCGCCACGAGGCGCGCCTCGTGGTTGGCGACGTGCTTGAGCTGCCAGCGGGACGACACGTCGCCGAGGGCGAAGAGGCCGGGCACGGGGCGTCCGCCGGAGAGGACGCGCTGCTCGGGGTCGACGCTGATCCGGCCGTCCTCGTGCAGATCGATCCCGACGGAGGCGGCGGCGACCGTGTCGCTGTTGGGGTCGCGGCCGAGGGCGACGAGGAGCAGGTCGGTCTCGACCGTCGTGCCGTCGCTGAGGGCGACGCGGAGCCCGTCAGGGCGGGCGTCGACGCTCTCGGCGCTCACTCCGGTGAGCACCGTGTACCGCTCGGCGGCGATCCCGGTGAACCGGCGCGAGACGTCCTCGTCGAGGGCGCGGAGGAGGCGGTCGCCGCGGACGGCGACGGTCACGGCCGTGCCGAAGGAGGAGAAGACGTGGGCGAACTCGACGGCCACGGCGCCGCCGCCGAGGATCAGCATCCGCTCGGGGAGCTCGTCGAGCCGCATGACCGAGGACGAGTCCTGGATGCGGGGGTCCGGCTCGTACGCGGCGAGGAGCGGCCTGGGCCGCGAGCCGGCGGCCACGACCACCTGCGGAGCACTGATGCGGGCACCGCTGGCGCTGACGAGGACGTGCGGGCGGTCGCCGTCTCCGAGCGACTCGAAGCCGAAGCTCTCGCGGAGGACGGTCACGTTCGGGGAGCGCTGATCGCGGTACTCGAACCCGCCCTCGCTGATCGCGTCGATCCGGCCGAAGACCCGGTCGCGCACCTCGGCCCACTCGGGGCGGCGCAGGCGGGAGTGGACGCCGATCGGGCCGCCCTGGTCGACGTCGGTGATCACGTCGGCGACATGGACGAACATCTTGGTCGGGATGCAGCCGGCGTTGAGGCAGGTGCCGCCGAACCACTCCCCGTCGTCGAGGATCGCGACCCGCAGGCCGTCGAACTCCGGACCGACGATCGAGTTGCCGGAGCCGGCCCCGATGACGATCAGGTCGAAGGAGTCGGTGGTCGCGTCGGGTCCGTCGGTGGGGTCCTGGAACGCGGCGGACGCCGCCTCGGAGCCCCGGGGCTCAGACACGTCGGACCGGCATGCCCTCGACCACGAGCGCGGCGAGCAGGCGTGCGGCGTCCTTCGTGCCCTCGCGCAGCTGCTCCCACTTCACCACGGATCCGGCGGCGAGCACCGGGTCGTAGGGGATCCGGACGATGTCGCGGACGCGGGAGCGGAAGTGCGACTCGATCTCCTCCAGCTTCACCAGGCTCGTGCCCTGCGTCGCCGTGTTGAGCGCGACGACCGCGTTGCGCACCAGGGCGCCGTAGCCGTTCGCGTCCAGCCAGGTGAGGGTCTCGGAGGCCAGGCGGGCCTCGTCGACGCTGCCGCCCGAGACGATCACCACCGTGTCGGCGCGCTGCAGCGTGGGCCGCATCACCGAGTGCACGATGCCCGTGCCGCAGTCGGTGAGCATGATCGAGTAGAAGCGCTCGACCAGGTCGGCGACCACGTTGTAGTCGTCCTCGTCGAAGGCCTCGGAGAGCTGCGGGTCGGTGTCGGAGGCGAGGACGTCGAGGCGGGTCTCGTCGCGGGAGACCATCGTCGAGAACTCGGTGAACCCGGTCACGCCGGCCGCGCGGTTCACGACGTCGCGGACGGTCGCCCGCGTCTGCTTGGGGACGCGCTCGGCCAGGGTGCCGCGGTCGGGGTTCGCGTCGACCGCGATGATGCGGTCCTCGCGCGCGTCGGCGAGGGCCATGCCCAGGAGCGTCGTGACCGTGGTCTTGCCGACGCCGCCCTTGCGGGTCATGACCGGGACGAAGCGGGTGCCGCCCTCGAACTGCCGGCCGATCCGCTCGTCCATCGCCTTCCACGCCTTCACCTTCGCGGAGTCGCCGAGGTTGACCGTGTGGAATGTCAGGCCGTAGAGGAAGCGGTGCCAGCCGCCCGTGGGAGCGGGACGGGTCTTGCGGTTGACCTCCAGGAGCCTGTCCGGGGTGAGCATCGACGCCGACTCGGGGACGGCGGCGCTCGGCGCGGACGGGGCGGGAGCGGCGCTCGAGGACTCGGCGCGGAGGCGGTCGCGGCGCGTGGGGACGGCGGCGGGCTCCCCCGCGGATTCGGACGCCGCGGGCTTCTCGGCGGACTCCGCTCGGGCGGGGATCCCCGCCGAGACCGGTCCGTTCGCGCCGGACGGGTGAGCGGGAGCCGGTGAGGGGGTCGGAGCAGGACTCGGCTCCGGGGGCGCGAGAGCGTGCGAGCGCGAGGGCGGCAGGCCGAGGCGGCCGACGTCGATCGCGTCCTCGTCCTCGACCGGAGCGGGGGCGGTGGAGCGGCGCCGCGGGCCGGGCGGGGTGATCCGCACGCCGTCGGGCAGGAGGGTCGGAGCGGTGTCGCTCGCTCGCGGGGAGTACTGACCCGATTCCCGAGCCGCGTCCATGGCGGTCCGCGGCGTGGGACCGGTGCCGGTGTCGGGCTGTTCGTCGTTGCGCTCATCCATGCGAACGAGCCTCCTTCCGCTCAGGACGAGTGTACCGGCGGGCCCGGATCGCGCCGGGCGGCTTGGTCGGAGCGCGCTCCGACTGCTAGTGCGGCCCGCTTCCGGAGGCGGCGCGGACGGCGCGTGCAGCGAACGGTTAGGTTCTGCCGCCCGGAGGAACGTAAAGTAGTCAGCCATGCATGTACTCAGCGTGAGCTCCCTCAAGGGCGGCGTCGGCAAGACCACGGTGACGCTCGGCCTTGCATCCGCGGCGTTCTCGAAGGGCCTGCGAACGCTGGTCGTCGACCTCGATCCCCAGTCCGACGTGTCGACCGGAATGGACATCAACGTCGCCGGCCACCTCAACATCGCCGACGTCCTGACGTCGCCGAAGGAGAAGATCGTCCGCTCGGCGATCGCCCCCTCCGGCTGGACCAAGGAGCACCACGGCACGATCGACGTGCTGATCGGCAGCCCCTCCGCGATCAACTTCGACGGGCCGCACCCCAGCATCCGCGACATCTGGAAGCTCGAGGAGGCCCTCGCGAGCGTCGAGGCCGACTACGACCTCGTGCTGATCGACTGCGCCCCCTCGCTCAACGCCCTGACCCGCACGGCCTGGGCCGCGAGCGACCGCGTCGCCGTCGTCACGGAGCCGGGCCTGTTCTCGGTGGCCGCCGCCGACCGGGCGCTCCGGGCGATCGAGGAGATCCGCCGCGGACTCAGCCCGCGCCTCCAGCCGCTGGGCATCATCGTCAACCGCGCCCGCGTCCAGTCGCTGGAGCACCAGTTCCGGATCAAGGAGCTGCGCGACATGTTCGGACCGCTCGTGCTCAGCCCGCAGCTCCCGGAGCGCACCTCCCTCCAGCAGGCGCAGGGCGCGGCGAAGCCCGTGCACGTCTGGCCCGGGGAGAGCGCTCAGGAGATGGCGCACAACTTCGACCTGCTGCTCGACCGCGTGATCCGCACCGGTCGCATCGGCGAGCAGGTCCCCGCCGCGACCTAGGGCCGGCGGTTCCGCCCGACTCCTCCGGCTCGAGGTCTCGGGACGCGGGCGATGCTCGGTGCCCGAGGAGTGCCAGGGACGGCGCCGGCGGACGCTCGGCGTCGGAGTTCAGCGCGGGCTCTCGATGCGCGGGCGGAGCCCATCGTCGGATCCGCAGGGCGGGACACGGACGGAGCCCGTCATCGGACCCGCATGCTAGCGGGCGTGATCGGCGGGGAGCTCGCGTCCGGCGGACGGATCACGCGGGCGGGGCCCGCCATTCGACCAGCTCGGTGAGACTCGGGTGCCGCCCGTTGCCCGCTCAGCACGGCTGCAGGCAGGTCCGCTCCTGATCAGCTGAGCGCGCGGAGGAGACCCCGGAGTCCCCGGGGCCGCGGCCGACCCGCGAGGGGTGGGCGGTCAGCCGACGCGGCGGGAGGCGCGGCGCTGGGCGAGCTCGTCGCCCGGGTCGACCGACTGATGGTCGAGCTCGACGAGGCTCGACTCGACTTCGCGGAGGACCTTGCCGACGGCGATGCCGAAGACGCCCTGGCCGCGGCTGAGCAGGTCGATGACCTCGTCGTTCGAGGTGCAGAGGTAGACGCTCGCGCCGTCGCTCATCAGGGTCGTCTGCGCGAGGTCGTCGACCCCGGACTCGCGGAGCTGGTTGACCGCCGTGCGGATCTGCTGGAGCGAGATCCCGGTGTCGAGCAGGCGCTTGACCAGCTTCAGCACGAGGATGTCGCGGAAGCCGTAGAGGCGCTGCGTTCCGGAGCCGGACGCGCCGCGCACGGTGGGCTCGACGAGCTCGGTCCGCGCCCAGTAGTCGAGCTGCCGGTAGGTGATCCCCGCGGCGCGCGCCGCGACGGCCCCGCGGTAGCCCGCGTCGGCGTCGAGCTCGGGCAGTCCGTCGGTGAACAGGACGAGGTCGCGCTGGCCGCTGACGTCGCGGCTGACTTCTCTCATCCCTGTGCCTCTCGGATCCGGACGCCGGATCCTCCGAACGCGCTCCCTACCGTACCGACCGGCGCAGGCCGAGTAAACGACATCGGCCTCGGCGCCGCGGCGTGTCGCACGGGCCGCCCGACGGCCGGCGGCGCGGCCCTCACGAGCGGGCGATCCGCGAGAGGGCGCTGCGCACCATCGCCCCGCGGATCGTGCCCAGCTGGGTCGCGAGCCCCACCGCGTTCTCGGCAGCGCCGGCGGAGCCGGACGCCTCTCCGCGGCGGGCGCTGGAGGCAACGACGCTCTCGATGAGCGACATCTCGCGCTCGACGGCGACGCGGAGCGGTCGGAGATGGCGGGGCTCGATACCGGATCGGCCGAGGTCGACGAGCGCCTTGAGCGTCGTCACGGCCTCGTCCCCGAACACGTCGCCGCCCCGCACGAGCCCGGCGGCGATGGCCTCCTGGACGAGAGCGGGCGTGGCACCGGACTCGGCCGCGAGGCCCTCGCGGGTCAACCGCGTGGCGGGGCCGAGGAGCGAGGCGCTCGGACCCCCGACACCGGCCGGCAGGGCGGGCTCGCGTCCGGCGTCGATGTCGTCGAGGTATCCGCGGATGACCTTGAGGGGGAGGTAGTGGTCGCGCTGCAGAGCGAGGATCATCCGGAGCCGCTCGACGTCGGAGCCCGAGAACTTGCGGTAGCCGGAGTCGGTGCGGGCCGGCGAGACGAGACCCTGCTCCTCGAGGAAGCGCAGCTTGGACGGGGTGACGTCCGGGAACTCACTGGTCAGCCTGGCCAGCACCTGCCCGATGCTCAGCAGAGCGGCGGAGCCGGTGGGGAGGGCGCGCGCGGAGGAGCGGCCCACGGCTCACGCGTCCGGAGCGGCGACGAGGTCGGCGCGGGACGCGTAGAAGGTGAGTCGGAACTTGCCGACCTGCACCTCGGAGCCGTCGGTGAGGATCGCGGACTCGATCCGGACCCCGTCGAAGTAGGTGCCGTTCAGGGAGCCGAGGTCGTGGACCTCGAACGCCGTGCCGCGGCGGACGAACTCGGCGTGCCGGCGCGAGACCGTGACGTCGTCGAGGAAGATGCCCGCGTCGGGGTGACGGCCGACCGTCGTGGAGTCGGTGTCGAGGAGGAAGCGGGCGCCGGTGTTCGGTCCGCGGCGCACGACCAGCAGCGCGGATCCCGAGGGCAGAGCCCCGACGGCCTCGGCCTCCTCGCGGGACGCGCGGTTGTCGAGAGCGGCGAGCTGGGCACCGATGTCGTCGGTGAACGTCAGAGTCGTCTCCGTCGACGGCTCACCGGGAACGGAATTGTGCTGGGCGGATGATGCTCCACCGACGGGCTCGACCAAGACGTACCTCCTATCAGGTCAGCGTATCCGAATCGTGACCCTCGTCGGACCCCTGAGCACCTGTGCGGACCCCCAGGACGAGGTCCCGCGTCTGGACGGCGTAGACGATCCCGGCCCACCAGTAGAGGAATGCGCCCCACAGCGCGAAGGCCCAGGCGATGGGGAGCGAGGCGGGCGCGAGGGCCGGGAACGCCTGCCCCAGCATGATCAGCGGGAGCGCGTAGAAGAGGCAGAAGGTCGCGAATTTCCCCAGGTGGTGCACGGGAAGCGGTCCGTAGCCGTTGTTCGCCAGGACGACCGCCAGGACCACGAGCATCAGGTCGCGGGCGAGCAGCACGGCGACCAGCCACCAGGGCACCAGTCCGCGGGCCGCGAGGCCCAGGACGGTGGCGAAGATGTAGAGCCGGTCGGCGGCCGGATCGAGGACGCGTCCGAGGCGCGTCATCTGGTCGAAGCGGCGCGCGATCCAGCCGTCGAGGTAGTCGGTGAGGCTCGAGACCACGAGGGTCAGGAGCGCGAGCGCGTCCTCACCGAGGACCACGAGCACGAGGAACACCGGCACCAGGGCGAGGCGCACCATGCTGAGGACGTTCGGGACCGTCCAGATCCGGTCCTCACCGGTGCGCGCCATGCGCCCAGCCTAGGCGGGGCGCACGGCGGCGTGGTCAGCGCTTGTCGCGCCAGACCCGCTCGAACGGCAGGCGCCAGGCGTGCGGCGCGATCAGCTGGTGGATGGCGTTCGGCCCCCAGGAGCCGGGCGCGTAGAGACGGACGGGCGGCGGATCCTGCAGGAGGGGCGCGGAGACCTCCCAGAGCCGCTCGATGCCCTCCGCGGTGGTGAACAGCGTGTGGTCTCCGCGCATCGCGTCGAGGATCAGGCGCTCGTAGGCCTCGAGCGCGTCGCCCGCGCGGTCGGTCTCCTGGAGCGCGAACTGCATGCTCAGCTTGTCGAGCCGCATGCCGGGACCGGGGCGCTTCCCGTAGAACGAGAGCGAGACCTTCGAGGCGTCCGCCAGGTCGAAGGTGAGGTGGTCCGGGCCGTGGGCACCGACTCCGGAGCCCTGCGGGAACATGCTCTTCGGGGGCTCGCGGAACGCGATCGAGATGATGCGCTGGCCCTCGGCCATCCGCTTGCCGGTGCGGAGGTAGAACGGCACTCCCGCCCAGCGCCAGTTGTCGATCTCGCACTTCAGCGCGACGAAGGTGTCGGTCTCGGAGTCGGCGGCGACGCCCGGCTCGTCGCGGTAGCCGATGTACTGGCCGCGCACCACGTTCTCGGGGTTCAGCGGACGCATCGAGCGGAAGACCTTGTTCTTCTCCTCGCTGATGGCCTGGGGCTCCAGCGCGGTCGGCGGCTCCATCGCCATGAACGCCAGCACCTGGAAGAGGTGGGTGACGACCATGTCCTTGTACGCGCCGGTGGACTCGTAGAACTCGGCGCGACGGTCGAGCGTGAGGCGCTCGGGGATGTCGATCTGGACGTGATCGATGAAGTTGCGGTTCCAGATGGGCTCGAAGAGGCCGTTGGCGAAGCGGAAGGCGAGGATGTTCTGCGCCGGCTCCTTGCCGAGGAAGTGGTCGATCCGGAAGATCTGCTCCTCGCTGAAGGTCTCGTGGAGCTCCGCGTTGAGGACGACCGCGCTCTCGAGGTCGACGCCGAACGGCTTCTCCATGATGATCCGCGAGCGCTCGACCAGCCCGGCCTCGGCGAGCATCCGCACGACGGAGAGAGCTGCTCTGGGCGGGACGCTGAGGTAGTGCAGCCGGCTCACGTCCGGGCCGAGGACCGCCTCGGCGTCGGTCACGGCGGCGGCCAGCGCGGCCGGGCCGGCGGACTGCGGGACGTAGCGGAGCTTGGACGCGAACTCGTCCCACTGCGCCGGCGTCAGGGAGCGGCTCCCGAACTCGTCGTAGGCCAGCTTCGCGAAGGCGCGGAACGAGGCGTCGTCGTGCTCCTCGAGCGAGGTGCCGACGATCTGCAGGTCCGGTGCGAGGGAGGAGAGCGCGAGGTGGGCCATCCCCGGGATGAGCTTGCGCCGGGCCAGGTCGCCGACGGCGCCGAACAGCACGACGACATGGGGTGCCGCCTGCTCGGTCTGGACGGCGGGAGCGGGGGGTGCGGTTGTCACGGTCACCCCTCGATCATTCCAGTTCGGATCGTGACGCAGGCGTCATGTGCTCGATACGCACCGCCGCTAAGGTCTCTCCCGTGCATCCGTTCTCCGACGCGTCCGCCGCGACCGCAGCACCCGCCTCCGCCACCGCCCCCTCCTCCGCCGACGGGACGACCGCGCCTCCGCTCGACGAGAGGATCCGCGCCGACGTCCACCTGCTGGGCGAGCTGCTCGGCCAGGTGCTCCGCGAGTCGGGCGAGCCCTCCCTCTACGAGGACGTGGAACGCCTGCGCGCGCTCACGATCAGCGCCTACGACAGCGGCGACGCCGCCGGGACCGCGGAGGCGGAGGAGTTCGTCGCCTCGCTCACGCTCGAGCGCGCCGAGGAGGTCGCCCGGGCGTTCACCTGCTACTTCCACCTCGTCAACGTGGCGGAGGAGTTCCACCGCGTCCGCGTGCTGCGCCGGCGCGAGGCCGACGCCGGCGCGCAGTCGCCCGAGGACTCGATCCTCGCCTCGATGCGCCGGCTGACCGGGGAGCTCGGGGAGGACGAGGCGTTCGCGCGCCTGTCCCGACTGGAGTTCCGCCCGGTCCTCACGGCGCACCCGACCGAGGCGCGCCGCCGCGCAGTGGCCTCGACCATCCGCCGCATCAGCGACCTGCTCGAGCAGCGCGACGACCCGCGCATGGGCGGCGTCGTGCTGGTGGAGATCCGCCGCAAGCTGCTGGCCGAGGTCGACACGCTGTGGCGCACCGCTCCGCTGCGCGAGTCCAAGCCCACTCCCCTCGACGAGGTGCGCACCGCGATGAGCGTCTTCGACGAGTCGCTGTTCTCGGTGCTCCCCCGCGTCTACCGCCGCCTCGACGACGCTCTGCTCGGCGAGAGCTCGGGCACCCGGGCTCCGGTCGCACCGGCCTTCGTCCGCCTGGGCACCTGGATCGGCGGCGACCGCGACGGCAATCCCTTCGTCACCGCCGAGACGACCCTCGCTGCGGTGGACATCGCCTCCGAGCACGTCCTCATGGGCCTCGAGCGGGTCGCCCGCCGCGTGGGCCGCGCGCTGACCCTCGACGCGTCGACCACTCCCCCGTCGGCCGCCGTCGAGGCGCTCTGGGCCTCCTGCGTCGAGCGGGCTCCCGAGCTCGCCGCCGACATCGCCGAGCGCTCGCCCAACGAGGCGCACCGCCGCGTCCTGCTCTTCGCGGCCGAGCGCCTGGCCGCGACCCGGTCCGAGGGGCCGCTGGCCTACTCCGCCGCCGCCGAGCTGCTGGCCGAGCTGCGCACCCTCCAGGAGTCCCTGGTCGAGGCCGAGGACGTCCGCGCCGCCTACGGCGACCTCCAGGACTTCGTCTGGCAGCTCGAGACCTTCGGCTTCCACCTCGCCGAGATCGAGGTGCGCCAGCACTCGAAGGTGCACCGCGAGACGATCGCCGCGATCCGCGCCGGCGAGGAGCTCGACGAGCGCGGCCTCGAGGTCCTGTCGGTGTTCCGGGCGATCGCGAAGGTCCAGGAGCGCTTCGGCACCGACGCGGCGAGGCGGTACATCGTCTCCTTCACGCAGTCGGCCGACGACCTGCGGACGGTCTTCGAACTGGCCGAGGCGGCGACCGACGGCAAGCCGCCGATCATCGACGCGGTCCCGCTCTTCGAGACCTTCGCCGACCTCGACGCCTCGACCGACATCCTCGCCGAGATGATCCGCCTCCCCCAGGTGCAGGCGCGCCTCGCGGCCACCGGCAACCGGCTCGAGGTGATGCTCGGCTACTCCGACTCGTCGAAGGACGTCGGACCGGTCTCGGCGACGCTCGCGCTCTACGACGCGCAGGCGCGCATCGCGCAGTGGGCGGCCGACGAGGGCATCGTGCTCACGCTGTTCCACGGGCGCGGCGGAGCGCTCGGCCGCGGCGGCGGGCCGGCCAACCGGGCCGTCCTCGCGCAGCCGCCCGGATCGGTGGACGGCCGCTTCAAGCTGACGGAGCAGGGCGAAGTCATCTTCGCCCGCTACGGCAACCCGGACATCGCCACCCGGCACATCGAGCAGGTGGCGGGAGCGACGCTGCTCGCCTCCTCCCCCGCGGTCGGCGAGCGCAACGCGGGCGCCGCGGAGCGCTTCGCCGAGGTGGCGGCGACGATGGACCGCGAGTCGCGCCGCCGCTTCTTCGAGCTCGTGAAGGCCGACGGCTTCGCGCCGTGGTTCGCCCGGGTCACCCCGCAGGAGGAGGTGGGCCTGCTCGCCCTCGGCTCGCGTCCGGCCCGCCGCGGCCTCTCCGTCGAGTCGCTCGAGGACCTGCGAGCGATCCCGTGGGTCTTCGCCTGGACCCAGGCCCGCGTCAACCTGACCGGCTGGTTCGGGCTGGGCAGCGCGCTCGAGGCCGTCGGCGACCTCGACCTGCTCCGCGAGGCCTACGCCTCCTGGCCGCTGTTCACGACGATGGTCGACAACGTCGAGATGTCGCTCGCGAAGACCGACGAGGGCATCGCCCGCCGCTACCTCGCCCTCGACTCCCGCGACGACCTCGCCGGACTCGTGCTCGACGAGATGGCGCTCACCCGCCGGTGGGTGCTCTCGATCACCGGCGAGGAGAGCCTGCTCACGGGCCACCGCGTGCTCGGCCGTGCCGTGCGCCTGCGCACCCCGTACGTCAACGCGCTCTCGCTCCTGCAGCTGCGCGCACTGAAGGCGCTCCGCACCGACCCGGGCGGATCCGGGACGGAGCAGAACCAGCGGCTGCTCCTGCTCGCGGTCAACGGAGTCGCGGCGGGGCTGCAGAACACCGGCTGATCCCGGCTCGGAACGACGGAACCCCCGGCAGCCTCACGGCTGCCGGGGGTTCTCGTGCGTCTGCGGGCGCCTCCCGCCTGCGGAGCGGATCGAAGCGCCGCGCGGATCAGGCCTGCGGGGCGGCGCCGGCCTCCTGAGCGGCCTTCGCCTCCTCGTACTGGCGGCGCACCTCGACCATGTCGAGGCCGCGGACCTGCTCGATCAGGTTGTCGAGCGCGGGGGCGGGCAGGGCGCCGGGCTGAGCCATCAGCGGGATGCCGTCGCGGTACACCACGAGGGTGGGGATGGAGGAGATGCCGTAGCTCGCGGCGAGCTGCTGCTGGTCCTCCGTGTCGACCTTCGCGAAGGTGATGTCGGCGTTCTTCTCGCTCGTGGCCTCGAAGACCGGAGCGAACTGCTTGCACGGGCCGCACCAGTCGGCCCAGAAGTCGATGAGGACGATGCCGTCGGCGATCGTCTGGTCGTGGGAGTCGAGGGTCATCGCAGTCGTAGCCATGGGGGATGCAACCGGGTGCCCCCGCGGCCTATTCCCGGGCGGGATCGAGGAGGTCGAGCAGCGACCTCGGACCGACCACGGCGGCCCCGAGCGCCTCGACGCGGGCGGCCAGTCCACGGTCGGCCGTCACGACGACCGCGGTCTCGAGCGCGCCGACCAGCTCGACGATCGCGTCGTCGCCCGAGCCGTCGGCCGCGTGGACCGTCAGCCGCTCCGTGAGAGCGCCCGCCTCCGGACGGGCGGCGCGCGCCACTCCCTCGAGCACCACGGCGATGCGCGGCCAGACCGTGTCGGCGTCGACCCCCAGGAGACGGCCGGGGACGCCGGCCTCCGCGAGGCGGGCCAGGGAGGCGAGGAGGCGCTCCGCGGCGCCGGCGCGGTCGCGCCACCAGCCGTCGGGGCGTGAGCCGACCACGTTGGCGGCGTCCACGACGAGCACCGGGATCGAGGAGCCGAGCGCGCGCAGACCCGGCCAGGCCGCTCCGAAGCCCGGGTGCAGCGGCAGGGAGTCGACCTCGTCGGGGGCGACCCAGCGCAGCTCGGTGCTCTCGGCGTCGCTGATGCGGGGAGTGAAGTGCTCGCGGGACTCGGCCAGGACGGTGGAGTAGCTCCACGGTCCGATCACGACGACGCTGGAGAGCACGGGCAGGATCAGGTCGGCGGGGACGCCCGCCTCCTCCTCCGACTCCCGGAGGGCCGCCTCGAAGGCCGTCTCCTCGGGGTGACGGGCGCCGCCGGGCAGCCCCCAGGTGTCGCCGAAGTGGCTCCAGCTGACGCGGTGCTGGAGCAGGACGCGTCCCGACGGATCGCGCAGGAGGAGGCCGGCGGCGCCGAAGCGCCCCCAGAAGCGGCGTCCGTCGCCGATCTCGACCCAGCCGTCGCCGAGCGACGCGTCGAAGGGGTGGCGCGGGAGCACGGCGTCCGCGCCGGGGTCCTCGCTGGTCATGCCCTCCAGCCTCCCACACCGCGCCCGCCGCGCCCGACCCCGACGGGCTGGCAGAATCGGACGATGCGCCGCTCGAGACCCCTCCGCCTCGCGACGCTCGCCTGGCTCGCGCTGATCGCCCTGATCACGCTGACGCCCGCGCCCTACCCGGCCGGGGAGCCCAACGCGCTGATCCGCGGGATCATCGCCTTCCTCGCTTCCACGCCGCTCACCGGCTGGTTCGACTTCGACGTGGCGGAGTTCACCGCGAACGTGCTGCTCTTCGTGCCGCTCGGTGCGCTGATCGCCGCGCAGCTGCCGGCGGGTCGCCGCCTGTGGGCCGCCGCCATCGGGCTCGCCGTGTCGGCGGCCGTCGAGACAGCGCAGCTGCTGTGGCTGCCGACCCGCGTCTCCGACGTGCAGGACCTCGTCTCGAACGGCAGCGGCTCCCTGATCGGCGCCCTGCTGACGATCGCGCTGCTCCGCTTCTCCCCCCGCCGCCGCTCCCGGAAGGACCGCACCGCCCATGCCCGCTGAGACCCTCGTCGTCCTCGACCGACCCTCCCTCGACGCCGAGGCCCACTCGCCGGGAGGACCCGCGCACCGCATCGATCCGAGCGGGCGCGGCGATCTGGACGTCACCGACCTCGGCTTCACCCGCGGCGACGGCGTGTTCGAGACGATCAACCTGGTCGACGGACGGCTGCAGGCGCTCGACGCGCACCTGGACCGCTTCGAGCGCTCGGCCCGGATGCTCGACCTGCCCCGGCCGGACCGGGCCGCCTGGCTCGAGGCGATCGGAGCGGCGGTGGCCGCGCACCCGCCCGTCGCCGAGGCGATGGTGAAGACGATCCTGACCCGCGGCGTCGAGGGCGGCGGGCGGCCCACCGGCGTCGTCTTCGTCCAGACCAGCCCGGACTTCGGCCCGGCCCGCCGCGACGGCGTGCGCGTGGTGCTCCTGGACCGCGGGCTGCGCTCCGACGTGCAGTCGACGTCCCCCTGGCTGCTCGCCGGCGCGAAGACGCTCTCGTACGCGGTGAACCGTGCGGCCGTGCGGGAGGCTGCCCGGCGCGGTGCCGACGACGCCCTGTTCGTGTCGAGCGACGGCTACCTGCTCGAGGGGCCGACCTCGAACCTCGTGCTGCTGACGGGCGGGGAGCTCGTGACTCCTCCGCCGAGCCTCGGGCTGCTGCCCGGCACCACGCAGGCCGACCTGTTCGCGCT
Organism: Rathayibacter sp. AY1G1; assembly: GCF_002932095.1. NCBI lineage: Bacteria > Bacillati > Actinomycetota > Actinomycetes > Micrococcales > Microbacteriaceae > Rathayibacter > Rathayibacter sp. AY1G1. The sequence continues at coordinate 64,343 of NZ_PSUZ01000013.1, read as the reverse complement.
CGCGCCGGGCCTCGGCCTCGGGACGGCGGTGCGTCCGCTGCGCTCGGGCGATCTGGAGGCGGCGGACGCGGCGTGGCTGGTCTCGAGCGCGCGCAACGCCGCTCCCGTCCGCGCCGTCGACGGGACCGACCGCCGCGTCGACGCCGACCTCTCGGCCCGGATCAACGCCGCGCTGCTCGCCCGCTGAGACTCCGATCCTCCCCGTGGGACGCCCCGCGCCGAGCGCGGACGGCGTCCCGGAGGAGAGAGGGCTCAGGAGAGGCCGTCGACGTCCGCGGGGCCGCGGCTGATCAGTCCGCCGCGGACGTGCTCGACGGTGGGGTCGAGCTGGACCGGATCGCGCTCGTCCGCCGCCTCGTCGTTGATCACGGCCGAGACGATGCCGCGCCAGTCGGTGCCCTCGGCCACGGCGTCCTCGGAGCCGACGCGGCGCGTGACGAACACGGCCTCCGACTCCTCGCCCGCGTGTGAGATGACGGCGAGGACGCCGACGGTGCGACCGCCCGGGTGCTCGATCCGCCACTCCTCGTGCCCGGACGGGACGAGCGAGAACTCCAGGCCCGCGTGCGGGAAGCCGGTGGGGCGCAGCTCGGACGGGGATCCGCTCTGCGGAGGCGCGCCGCGGGTGGGGACCCCGGTGCCCTCGCCGCCCGTCGTGCTCATGCCGACGTCGCCGCGGGTTCCGCCGGCTCGGGAGCTGTCGTTCGCCGCGACCATGCGGTCGTCGCCGCTCCGCAGCGCGTCGTCCGCTCCGGTGTAGATGCTGTCGTCTCGGTTCATGGGAACCTCCTTGTCGGCGGCCAGTGTAGGACCGCGGGGTGGGTGGCGAGCGGGCGCCGTTCGTAGACTGGGGGGATGCAGATCCCGGTGACCGGTGCCGTGCGGGTGGACGCGTGGCTCTGGGCGGTGCGCATCTACAAGACGCGCTCCGCCGCGACGACCGCGGCTCGGGCCGGCCACATCCGCGTCAACGGCGAGCGGGCCAAGGCGGCGCAGACCGTGCGGGTGGGCGATGAGGTCCGCGCCCGGATCGGCGGCTTCGACCGGGAGCTGATCGTCCACGGACTCGTGGTCAAGCGGGTCGGTGCGCCGGTGGCCGCCGAGTGCATGGAGGACCGGACACCCCCGCCGCCACCCCGGGAGTCCGCGCCGGGCGTGATCGTCCGTGACCGCGGAGCGGGCCGCCCGACGAAGCGCGACCGGCGCGACATCGAGCGCCTCCGCGGATTCTGACCGCGCGACCCGGCAGCGGCCTCAGGGGGCGAGCGCGCGCAGGCGCTCCAGGAGCCCCTCCGCCGCCTCGTCGAGGAACCGCTGCTGCAGCTCGTCGCCGACCTGGACGAGGGCGATGTCGGTGAAGCCCGCCTCGATGTAGGGCACGAAGCTCTGGGCGAGCTCGTCGAGGTCGGGGCCGCAGGCGATCTGCTCGGCGACGTCCTCCGGGCGCACGAACTGGCTCGCTCCGGCGAAGCCGGCGGGGGTCGGCAGATCGGAGTTGACCGCCCAGCCGCCGGCGAACCAGCGGAACTGCTCGTGGGCCAGCGCCACTCCCTGCTCCTTGTCCGGCGCCCAGCAGATCGGGATCTGGCCGATCGTGCGCGAGGGGGCGGCGTCCGCACCGCGGACCGCGGTCCACTGCGAGATCAGCTCCGCGTCGGGCTCGGTCGTGATGAGGTGGTCGCCGATCGGCGCGAAGCGGGCGATCGACTTCTCCCCCGAGACCGCCAGGCCGATCTCGACCGGCGTGTCCGGCAGGTCCCAGATGCGGGCGGAGTCGACGCGGAAGTACTCGCCCTCCCAGGTCACCAGCTCGCCGGTGTGCAGCTCGCGGATGAGGTGGACGGCCTCCTCGAGCATGTCCTGGCGCACGGCGACCGAGGGCCAGCCCTCGCCGACGACGTGCTCGTTGAGGTTCTCGCCCGAGCCGAGGCCGAGCGTGAAGCGGTCGTCGGAGAGGATCGCGAGCGTCGCAGCCTTCTGCGCCACCACGGCCGGGTGGTAGCGGATGGTCGGCGCGGTGACGTAGGTCGTGAGGTCGATGGTCGACGTGGCCTGCGCGACTGCTCCGAGCAGCGTCCAGGCGTAGGAGGCGTGCCCCTGCTCGGTCAGCCACGGCGAGTAGTGGTCGCTCGAGACCGCGAACTCGAAGCCGAGCCTCTCAGCGTCGACCGCGTAGCCCACCAGCTGCTTGGGTCCGCTCTGCTCGGTCATCAGGGTGTATCCGAATCGCACCATCGTCCGTCCTCGTTCCGCTCGTCGTGGATGCCCGGGGGCACGTCCCATGGTGGGCGGGGCGCCGGATGCGCGCTAACCCCTTGCCCCGGTCGCGAGCGGCGGCTAGCGCGGCGTCAGACGAAGCGGATGCGGTTCTGCACCCGGGTGCGGACCTCGAACGACTCGCCGTACCCGCCGAGCCGCGGGTCGTCCGTGCCGGAGCGCAGCAGCTGCGGCAGCAGCGAGCGGCGGATGACGACGGCGCCCTGGTGCCTGCCGCGCTCGACCTGCTCGAACGGCTGCTCCAGCGCGTCGTCCGGCACGACCACGACGCTCGTCGAGAAGCGGACGCCCAGCTCGCGGCCGAGACGGCGCGCGGCCTTCGCGAGCGAGGCGATCGGCTTCTCGTCCCCGGCGATCCCGGGGCCCTCCAGCTCGCCCTTCTTCAAGCGGACCGGGTCGCCCCAGTCGGCGGAGGTCAGCGCGAGCAGGCCGGCCGGCCCGAGCACGAGGTGGTCGATCTTGAGCCCGCCGTCGCCGACCGCGACGTCGTTCCAGATCGTGTAGGCGATGCCGAGCGCGCCGACGAGCGCGGCCGTCGCCTCCTCGGCCTGAGCCTTCGCGAGCCAGGAGCGGACCTCGCGAGGAGCGGAGCGGACGATCGCCGGGTCGAAGGGGTCCTCGGTCTCGACGCCGCGGCCGAGCCACTCGCGCACCAGGCGCAGGTAGTACTCGCGCGCCGCGCCTCCCGGGTGACCGTAGGAGCGGGCGCGCACGGCCGAGGCGGTCTGCGGGCGCGGTGAGCCGGTGTACGGCGACTGCGGGGAGGACCTCCCGGGGGCGGGAGCGCCTCGGTCGTAGTCGCCGCGGGCGGAGGCGCTGCCGATCCGTTCCCAGGCGAGCTGCACCGCGTGGAACGACGCGGCGTCGCCTCCCGTGTCCGGATGGGTCTCGCGGAGGCGGAGCCGGTACGCCCGGCGGAGCTCGTCGTCGGACGCGGTGGCGGCGACGCCCAGCACCTCGTAGGGGGTGCGGGCGGCGTGGCTGTCGGGCATGTGCTTCCGGGAGGGTCGGGGCGGGGGGTTCCGAGTGTATCGACGCGGGCCGGGCGCCCGGTGGGAGCGCGCACCGCGTCGGCTCGGAACGCGCCGAGCGCCCAGCGGGGGAACGGGCGCCCAGCGGGGGTCAGTGCGCGAGCAGCTCGCGCACCCGCGGGATGACCTGCGTGCCGTAGAGCTCGATGTTGCGCATGATCGCCGGGTGCGGCAGCGTCCCGGCGCTGTACTTGAGGTCGAAGCGGTCGATGCCCAGGGCCTCGACCGTTCGCGCGATCTTCCGGGCGACCGTCTCGGGCGAGCCGAGGTGGATGGCGCCGTCGGGGCCGGCCTCCTCCTCGAAGCGCTCGCGGGTCATCGGGGACCAGCCGCGCTCGCGGCCGATGGCGTCCATCATCGCCTTGTGGTGCGGGAAGTACAGCTCGCGCGCCTCCTCGTCGGTGTCGGCGACGAAGCCGGGCGAGTGCACGGCGACCGGGAGGCGGCGCTGCTCGAGCTGGTCGAGCGCGCGGCCGAAGAGGTCGACGTAGGGGCGGAAGCGGGCCGGCGAGCCGCCGATGATCGCCAGGACGAGCGGGAAGCCGTACCGGGCGGCGCGGACGACCGACTCGGGGCTGCCGCCGACGCCGATCCAGGTGCGGAGGGTGCCGTTGTCGAGGGTCGGGTAGACGCTCTGCTCGGTGAGCGCGGGGCGGGTCGTGCCCTGCCAGGTGACCGGGCCGCCCTGGATCAGGGCGTGGAAGAGGTCGAGCTTCTCCTCGAAGAGGACCTCGTACTGCGCGAGGTCGTAGCCGAAGAGCGGGAAGGACTCGGTGAAGGAGCCGCGGCCGAGGATGACCTCGGCCCGGCCGCCGGAGAGTCCGTCGAGGGTGGCGAAGCGCTGGTAGACGCGCACCGGGTCGTCCGAGGAGAGGACCGTCACGGCGGAGCCGAGGTGGATGCGCTCGGTGCGGGCCGCGATGGCGGCGAGCACGACGTCCGGTGCGCTCACGGCGAAGTCGGCGCGGTGGTGCTCGCCGATCCCGAAGAAGTCGATGCCGACCCGGTCGGCCAGGACTCCCTCCTCGACCACGTCGCGGAGGACCTGGCCGTGCGGCAGCGGGGCGCCGTCGGGGCCGGCGGTGACGTCGCCGAACGTGTCGACGCCGAACTTGACTTCATGCATACTCATGGACTTCTGCAACCTCCGGGGGTCGACGGCTATTCCTGCGGGCGGGGTCCGACGTCCCCGGGCAGGAGCGCGTCGGAAGAGACGATCCCCGCCTCGAGCGCCGGCTCGCGGTAGGCGCGCCCGAGCGAGGCGACGGTGTCGTGCGCGTTCAGGCCGCTCGGGTTCGGCAGCACCCAGAGCGGCGCGCCCGCCACGTCCTCCTCCTGCCTGCCCTGCACCGCCCTGCGGCGTCCGAACGCGATCCGGTAGGCGGTGATGCCGACGACCGCGACGGCCCGGGGCCGCACCCGCCCCACGGTGGCGACCAGCCGCTGAGCGCCCTCGCGCAGCTCCTCCGCGGTCAGCTCGTCGGCGCGGGCGGTCGCCCGGGAGGCGAGATTGGTGATGCCGACGCCGCGGGAGACGAGCTCCGCGCGGTCCGCGGCGCTCATCCCCTCGGACACGCGCGGCGCGCGCTCGAGGATCCCGGCCGCGACGAGCGCCGGGTAGAAGCGGTTGCCGGGGTGGGCGAAGTGCGCGCCGGTGGCGGCGGTCCACAGTCCCGGGTTGATGCCGACGAAGAGGAGCCGGACGTCGTCGCCCAGCAGGTCCTCGACGGTGCGGTCCTGGAACGCTGCGAGCTCGGCGCGGGTGAACGGCATGCGACCATCCTGCCGCGGCGCAAGTCCTCTCGGCACGGGGTCGCCGGTGCCAGCATGGAGGCATGACGAACGCATCCCAGGACCATCCGATCCAGCACGGCAGCGACGACGCGCAGCTCGACGAGAAGCTGCGCGGCCTGCTGCTGCAGGTCGCCGGCGACGCCGAGCTGCGACCGGAGGAGGACGTCGAGACCCTGCTGCGCCAGCGCCTGCGCGACACGCGGATCTCGATCTCGGACGAGGCGATCCCGGGGCTCGCCAAGCGCATCCCCGGACTCATGCAGCGCGGGGGCGGCGACGTGAACCCCGGGGCGCACTAGCCCCGGGGGACGGGCGCGGGCCGAGCGGCCGCTCGGGCCGCGCCGGCTCGCGCTACTCGGGGACCGCCGGGCCCTTGCGGTGGTGGTCGAACACCAGGCTCGTGCGCGTCGAGGCCACCGCCGGATTCGCCGAGAGGTTCGAGACCACGAAGTCCCGCACGTCGCTGGAGTCGCGGACCGCGACGTGGATGATGAAGTCCTCCGAGCCGCCGAGGAAGAACACCTGCACCACCTCGGGCAGCGCGCGGATCTCCTCCGCGAAGCGCGTGATCGCCTGGCGCTGGCCGACGCGGATGCTGACGCTGATCAGCGCCTGCAGGGTCAGGCCGAGCGCCGCCGGGTCGAGCTCGGCGGTGAAGCCGGTGATGACGCCGCGCTCGACGAGGCCCCGGACGCGTGCGACGCAGGTCGACGGGGCGATGCCGGCGCGCTCGGCGAGCCGGCTGTTGGGCGTCCGCGCGTCGGCGCGGAGGAGGCGCACCAGGGTCCGATCGACCGGATCCAGGTCGTCGAGGTCGTGCAGATCCTTCGGTGGCATGCGCCCGCTCCCTCACTCCGCCGACGAACCTTCGGCCCGTGCGGTGACTTCCGACCGATCCTGCGGAGTTCCTCCGCTCCGGGCACGATCTTCGCACGATGGGGGCAGAGCCGGTGCAGGATCGGCGCCCACCGCCCGCCCCGCGGGCCGCAGCGAAGGAGCCGCCGTGCGCGTCGGGATCCCCACCGAGATCAAGAACAACGAGAACCGGGTCGCCGCCACTCCGGCCGGCGTCCACGAGCTGGTGCGCCGCGGCCACGAGGTCCTCGTCGAGGCCGGCGCGGGCCTGGGCTCGCGCGTGTCGGACGACGACTTCCGCCGCGCCGGCGCCCTCGTCGTCGACGGGCCCGACGAGGTCTGGGGCGAGTCCGAGCTGGTCCTCAAGGTCAAGGAGCCGATCGAGGCCGAGTACCCGCGGATGCGCCGCGACCAGGTGCTCTTCACCTACCTCCACCTCGCCGCCTCCCGCCCGTGCACCGATGCGCTGCTCGCGGCGGGGACGACCTCCATCGCCTACGAGACGGTCCAGCTGGACGACCGGCGGCTGCCGCTGCTCTCGCCGATGAGCGAGGTCGCCGGGCGCCTGTCGATCACGGTCGGCGCCTACCACCTCATGAGTGCCGTCGGCGGACGGGGCACGCTACTCGGCGGGGTCCCCGGCACTCCGAAGGCGAAGGTCGTCGTGATCGGCGGCGGCACGGCCGGCGAGCACGCCGCGGCGAACGCCCTCGGCATGGGGGCCGACGTCACGATCGTCGACCTCTCGCTCCCCCGCCTCGCGCAGCTCGAGAACCGCTTCCAGGGCGCGATCCAGACCCGCGCCTCCTCGGCCTACGAGATCGCCGCGCAGCTGGCCGACGCCGACCTCGTGATCGGATCCGTCCTCATCCCGGGCGCCAAGGCGCCCAAGCTGGTGACCGACGAGATGGTCGCCACGATGAAGCCGGGCTCGGTGCTGGTCGACATCGCGATCGACCAGGGCGGCTGCTTCGAGGGCTCGCGTCCGACCACGCACGACGACCCGGTGTTCCCCGTGCACCGGAGCGTCTACTACTGCGTCGCGAACATGCCCGGCGCCGTCCCCGAGACCTCGACCCGCGCGCTCACCAACGCGACGCTCCCCTACGCGCTCGCGCTGGCCGACCGCGGGTGGCGGGCCGCCCTGGCCGCCGACCCGGCGCTCGCCCGCGGCCTGAGCACCCACGACGGCCGGGTGACGAACACCGCCGTCGCCGCGGCCTTCGACCTCCCGGCCGTGCCGGTGGAGTCGCTGCTGCTCTAGGCGCCCGCGGGCGCGAGGCCGAGCCCCCCGAGGATCTCGGCGATCTCCTCCTCCGGAGCGCCGCCCACGTCGACCGTGACGTGGAGCTCGTCGTCGCCGAGGGGCTCGAGCGCCTCGAACTGCGAGTCGAGCAGCGTGGTCGGCATGAAGTGGCCGACCCGCGAGGCGAGCCGCCCGGCGATACGGTCCCTCGATCCCGCGAGGTGCGCGAAGACGAGGTCGTCGCGGCGCAGGACGTCGCGGTAGCGGCGGCGCAGGGCCGAGCAGGTCACGACGACCGAGCCGCCCGCGGCGATCCGCTGGTCCACCACGCGGGCGATCTCGGCCAGCCAGGGCGCCCGGTCCTCGTCGGTCAGCGGGATGCCGGCGTGCATCTTGTCGACATTCGCCTGCGGGTGCAGGTCGTCCCCCTCGAGGAACTCCCAGCCCAGTCGGCGCGCCAGGAGCGACGCGACGGTCGACTTGCCGCTGCCGGAGACGCCCATGACGACGACGGCGCGGACGGGGACGGTGGGAAGAGCGGTCATCAGATACCTCCTACGAAGAGACCGATCAGGAGGACCCCGGCGAGCCCGGTCACCGAGACCAGGCACTCCATCACGGTCCAGGTCTTGAGCGTCTGGCCGATGCTGAGCCCGAGGTACTCCTTCACCAGCCAGAACCCGGCGTCGTTGACGTGCGACAGGAACACCGAGCCGGCGCCGATCGCGAGCACCATGAGGGCGACCATCGGCCCGTCCATGGTCTCGGTCAGCGGCTGGAGGATCCCTGCGGCGGTCACGGTGGCGACGGTCGCGGAGCCGGTGGCGACGCGGATCACGACGGCCACGAGCCAGGCGAGCAGCAGCGCCGAGGCGCCGCTCCCCTCCGCGAGCTGGGCGACCACCCCGCCGATCCCGGTGTCGACGAGGACCTGCTTGAAACCGCCGCCCGCGCCGACGATGAGCAGGATGCCCGCGATCGGCGGCAGCGAGCTCGAGAGCGAGGCCTGCAGCTCGGTGCGGTTCATCCGGCCGCCGCGGCCGAGCAGGACCAGACCGGCCAGGAGCGCGATCCCCAGCGCGATGATCGGCGTGCCGAGGAAGTCGAGGGCGCCCTTCCAGGCGTCCGTGGAGCCCGGGGCCGCGATGTCGGCGATCGCCTTGCCCAGCATCAGCACGACCGGCAGCAGGATGCTCGCGACGGCGGCGGCGAAGCCCGGGCGGTGCTCGCGCGTCTCGCCCGCGCCCTCGCCGAAGAGCGGCGGCGTCTCCACCGGCGCCCAGCGGGCGGCGACCCGGCCGAAGAGCGGGCCGGCGACGACGACGGTGGGGATCGCGACCAGGACGCCGAACGCGAGGGTCACGCCGAGGTTCGCGCCGAGCGCGTCGATCGCGACCAGCGGTCCGGGGTGGGGCGGGACGAGGCCGTGCATCACCGAGAGGCCGGCGAGCGTCGGGATCGCCACCTTCATCAGCGGCAGACCGCTCCGGCGGGCGACCAGGATCACGACCGGGATCAGCAGCACGAGCCCGACCTCGAAGAACATCGGCAGCCCGATCAGCGCGCCGACGAAGCCCATCATCCAGGGCAGCGCGCGAGTGCTCGAGCGGGCGATGAGGGTGTCCACGATGCGGTCCGCGCCGCCCGAGTCGGCGAGGAGCTTGCCGTACATCGCGCCGAGGCCGATGAGGATGCCGACGCCGCCCATGGTGTTGCCGAACCCCAGCGCGAAGCTGGCGACCGCGTCCGCCGCCGCCAGCCCCGCGATCAGGCCCGTCGTCAGCGCTCCGATCAGCAGGGAGACGAAGGGGTGCAGCTTCAGCCAGGTGATCAGCACGACGATCACGGCGATGCCGACGACGGCGGCGAGGATCAGCTGCCCCTGCCCGGCGGTGGTGGCCGGCGCGTCCCCGGCGGCGGCGCGGAGGGCGGGGAGGAGGGTCGGTGTCATGAGCGTCCTTGGTCGAGCCGACGGCCAGCGGCCGGCTTTTGTCCGACATAACCTGCGTGTGTCCCGATCATGCCTGAAGATCGGCCGGGGCGCGACTCCGGCGATGGCAGGATGACCGCATGCCCGCGCCGACGCCCTCGCTGCACCACTCGGTGCTGGACGAGCTCGGCTCGCAGATCGTGCGCGGCGAGCTCGCGCCGGGCACCACCTTCAGCGCCGACGAGCGTGCGGAGCGGCGCGGGGTCTCCCGCTCGGTGATGCGGGAGGCGGTGCGCGTCCTCGAGACGCTCGGGCTCGTGACGTCCCGCCGCCGCGCGGGGACGCGGGTCCAGCCTCCGGAGTGCTGGAACGCCCTGGACACGCGGGTCGTCGCATGGGGACTGGACGGCCCGGACCGGCGGCGCCAGCTGCACCAGCTCAGCGAGCTCCGCCTCGGGGTGGAGCCGCTCGCGGCCCGGCTCGCCGCGGCGAACGCGACCGAGGAGCAGCGGCGGACGCTCACGGAGGCGGGCGACGCCCTCTCCACCCACTCCCGCGCAGCCGACCAGTCCGCCTACCTCGCCGCCGACACCGCCTTCCACCGCTCCCTCCTGGCCGCGTCCGGCAACCGGATGCTCGCGCATCTGGGCGATCTGGTCGCCGAGGTCCTCGCCGGCCGCACCCGCAATGCGCTCATGCCGCGCGAGGCCGACTCCACCGCGGTGCGGCTGCACCGGGCGGTGGCCGCCGCCGTCGCCTCGGGCGACGCGGACGCTGCGGAGGCCGCGATGCGGGCGATCGTCGAGGAGTCGGACCGGGCGGTGCAGGAGAGCTGACGGGGTTGCACGCCCGCAGCGCCGCGCGCACAGTGGAGCGCATGGTCGAGGGATACACGTCCGCGCAGGTGCGGGCCGCCGAGGCTCCGCACCTGGCCCGGCGGGAGCCGCTGATGCAGCGCGCCGCCGACGGCCTCGCCCGCGAGCTGCGTCTCGTGCTCGCCGGGCGCTCCGACCGCTCCCGTCCGGCCTCGGTGCTCGTCCTGGTCGGTCCGGGCGACAACGGCGGTGACGCGCTCTACGCGGCCGCCGAGCTCTCCTCCTCCGGAACCGACGTCGTCCTCGTCCTCACGGCCGAGCGGGTGCACCGCCGGGGCCTCGCCGTGGCGCTCGACGAGGGCTGCGGGCAGGTGCCGGCCGACGACGCGCCCGGCCTCGCCGCGGCGGTGGCGCGGGCGGATGTCCTGGTCGACGGGATCCTCGGCATCGGAGCGACGGAGCCCGCGCTGCGGGGGCGGCCGCGCGTCGTCGTCGAGGCGGTGCTCGACGCGCTGGAGCGGCGGGCCGAGCGCCCGGTGGTCGTCGCGGTCGACCTGCCGAGCGGCATCCATCCCGACGACGGGTCGGTCCCCGATCCCACCGTGCTGCGCGCCGATGTGACGGTCGCCTTCGGCGCGATCAAGGCCGGTCTGCTGCTGCCTCCGGGCGACTCCTACGCGGGCCGTCTGCGCCTGGTCGACATCGGCCTCGGCCCGGACCTGGCCGGAGTGGAGCCCGCGGTCCGCGAGTGAGCGAGCGGCTCAGGAGGGAGCGAGGAGGTGCGCCTTCTCGGGGTGCTGCTCGAACCACTGCCCGACGTACCAGCACATCGGCACGACGCTCCGCCCGCCGGCGGCCTCGATGTCGGCGACGGCGAAGGAGACCAGCTCCCCGGCGAGCCCGCGGCCTCGGAAGGGCGGGGTCGTGAAGGAGCGGACGAGGGAGACGCTGCCGGGCGCCTCGCGGTAGTCGAGGACGCCCACCAAGGCGCCGTCGAGGTGGAGCTCGTAGCGCGACGCGTCGTCCGCCCGGCGGAAGTCCTTGGCCATGCCTCCAGAGTAGGACGGCCCGGACGGATCAGGCCTCGTCGCCGAGCATCTCGCCGTCGACGTAGAGCCAGCGACCGTCCTCGCGCAGGAAGCGGCTGCGCTCGTGCACGAGGCCGGGGCCGGCGGGCGAGCGGTAGGAGGCGCGGAACTCGACCAGGCCCTCCTCGTCGCCCTCCCCGCCGAACGAGGTGTCGACGATCTGGAGCCGGCGCCACTGCACGTCGGGATCGAGGTCGATGCGGCGCGGCCGGGTCGAGGGGTGCCAGCTCGCGAGCAGGTAGGGAGCGCTGCCGAGGACGTTCGCGCTGTAGCGGCTGCGCATCAGGCGCTCCGCCGTCGGCGAGGGCTCCTCGCCGAGGTGGGCGGGGCGGCAGCAGTCGGCGTAGTGGCGGCGGCTTCCGCAGGGGCAGGAGTCGGCGGGATGCATCCGGCCAGTGTGGCAGGCGATGCGACGCCCCCGGCCCGCCGAGGCTCCGGCGAGCGCCGCGACTCCCCGGACCGTCCAGGTGTGCATCCCCTCCACATCCGCTCCGCCGCCTTGAGGGTGCCGCCGGATCCCGGCAACGTGGCCCCCTCATCGACCACGGACGGAAGGAACGACCCGATGCTCACGCTCACCGACAACGCCAGCACCGTCGTCAAGACCATCACCGGGCAGACCGAGACCCCCGTCGAGGGAGGACTGCGCATCAGCGGCACCGATCTCGACGCCCGCAACTTCGCTGTCGCGGTCGCCGCGGCCCCCGAGACGACGGACGCCGTCGTGGAGCAGGACGGAGCGCGCGTGTTCCTCGACGTCGCCGCCTCCGTCGCTCTCGGCGACAAGGTCCTCGACGCGCAGGTGGACGAGGGCGGCTCCGTCAGCTTCGGGATCGCTCCGCAGGGCTGACCCCGTCGACCCGGAGGCCGCCCCCACCGCAGTGCGGGAGGGCGGCCTCCGTCGTCCCCGGGATCAGGAGAGGACGTCGCGAGTGGTGAAGCGGCCGATCGCGAGCGACCCGAACACGGCGACGTAGGCGAGCTGGAGCAGCGCGTTCTCGCCGAAGGAGCTCCACGCGATCGGGTCGCGCAGGAGGTCGGCGAAGTCGAACCACCGGTCGGTCAGCAGGAACGGGTGGAGGGCGTCCAGCTGCGAGAGCGAGCCGACGATCTGCGCCGCGATGGAGACGACGACGGTGGCCGCCATGGCGCCGACCGGCACATCGGTCAGCGTCGAGATGAAGAGGCCGATCGCCGAGAGCCCGACCAGCGAGAGCGCCGCGTACACGGCGATCGCCAGGGCCCGGCCGATCGCGTCGCCGAGCGGGACGGTGCTGCCGGAGAGGAGCGTCACCGGTCCCGCCGGGAAGAGCGCCAGGCCGATCAGGATCCCGACCACCATGACGGTGAGTGCTGCGGCGAGGCAGAAGGCGAGGGAGGCGGCGAACTTCACCGCGAGCAGCCGCACGCGGCCGACGGGGCTGACCAGCAGGTAGCGCAGCGTCCCGAGCGAGGCCTCGCCCGCGATCGCGTCGCCGGCGACGACCCCGACCGTGAGCGGGAGGAACAGCGGGACGGCGACCGTGATGGCCGCGAAGCCGGTGAAGAGGCCGTTGCCGGCGATCGCGCCCACGAAGGAGGGCCCGCCTCCGTCGCCGCCCGAGAGCCGCACCGCGACGGCGAGCAGGATCGGGATGGCGGCCAGGGCCGCGAGCAGCGCCCAGGTGCGGCGCCGGCGGAAGAGCAGGGCGAGCTCGGAGGCGAGCAGGGACCCGATCCCTGCTCGGCGGACGGTCGCGTCAGCGCTCGACATCGAAGCCCTCCCCGGTCAGCTCGACGAAGCGCTCCTCGAGCGAGGGGCGGCGGACGGCGAACCCGCGGACGCGGACGTCGGCCCGCACGAGGTCGGCCACCAGCGTCTCGGCCGCGAGCCCGGGCGGCAGAGCGGCGACGACCAGCGGCGGATCGGCGGGGTGCGGGCCCGGCGCGGTGCGCGGCTCCAGACCCCGGGTGTGCAGGGCCACGATCGCGCGCTCGCGGTCGGGCGTCAGCAGCTCGACCGAGGCGGCGTCCCCGCGCAGCTCGTCGAGCCCGCCCTGGGCGACGAGGCGCCCGGTGCGCATGACGGCGGCGTGGGTGCAGAGCTGCTCGATCTCGGCGAGGAGGTGGCTGGAGACGAGGACGGTCGTGCCGTCCTGGTTCAGTCCGCGCACGAGAGCGCGGACCTCGCGGGTGCCCTGCGGATCGAGGCCGTTCGTGGGCTCGTCCAGCACGATCAGGTCGCGCGGCGAGAGCAGGGCGACCGCGATGCCGAGCCGCTGCTTCATGCCCAGGGAGTAGGAGCCGACCTTCTTGCGCGCCGCGGCCGAGAGACCGACGCGGGCGAGGGCCTCCTTCGCACGGGTGTCGCGGGTGCGGGACGAGGTGCCCGCCTCCGCGGCGTCGAAGCGCCGGAGGTTGGCCGCTCCGGAGAGGAACGGGTAGAAGCCCGGCCCCTCGACCAGCGCCCCCACCCGGGGCAGGACCTCGGCCGCGCGCCGGGGCATGGCCTGCCCGAGGACGGTGATGCTGCCCGCGGTCGGCGCGGCGAGGGCGAGCAGCATCCGGATCGTCGTGGTCTTGCCCGAGCCGTTCGGGCCGAGGAAGCCGAAGACGGCGCCGCGGGGAACGGCGAGGTCGAGACCGGAGACCGCCTCCTGGCGCCCGAAGCGTTTGGTGAGGCCCCGCGTCTCGACTGCGAGCTCGCCCGCCGTCACCGAGCGGAGGCCGCGTCGCGGAGCGTCTCGGCCGGGACCGCTCCGGCGAGGACGCGTCCGTCGTCGGTGACGAGGACGGTCAGCAGGGCGGAGGAGAGGATGCGGCCGCCGTCGACCGGCGTGGTGACAGCGTCGAGCGAGGAGAGCGCGTCGGCGTCACCGGCGGGCAGCTCGACGACGCTCGTCCAGCCGGAGCCCGTGGTGACGACGTCGGAGTGCTCGGCCGTGCCCGCGGCGGGCGCGTCGGAGGAGTCCGCCGCGTCGTCGACCGGAGCGGCCTGCTCCGTCACCTCGGCGCCGGCCGGGGGCGTGAAGGAGAAGAGGGACGCGTCGGGCGTCGAGAAGTCGATGCTCGTGTACGCGACGCTGAACGCGGGCGCGGTGCCCCCGCGGGCCGTCACCGCCACTCCGAGCGGGAGGCCCGTCTCGCCGTCGACCGAGACGGTCACCGAGCCCACGAGGGTGCCGCCGTCGCGGGGCGTGAGCACGAGCTCGTACGCGTCGCGCCCGGCGACGCTGACGTCCGAGCCGACCGCGACCGTGGTCGTCGGGTCGATCGCGGCGAGCAGCTGCTCGGCGGCGGACGACGGCGTGACGACCTGATCGCCCGGCGAGGCCTCGGGGGCTCCGCCCGCGGGAGGCACGAGGTGGGTGGCGGTGTTCGCGCTCGAGTCGTAGATCCAGACTCCGTCGGTCGTCGAGGCGACGACGTCGCGCTCGGCCAGCCGGTCGAGCACCTGGAGGCGCGCGCCCTTCTCGGCGTCGACGTACACGCGCGCCTGGTGCGAGCCCGTGGCGAGCTCGACGAGGGAGTCGGCGGGGTCGGCGGACGCCGAGCCGGCCGAGCCGCCGAGCGCCGAGAGGTCGGGCAGGCCGAGGTCCGAGGTCTGCCGGATCTCGCCGGAGAACGCCGTGGTGTCGGTCTCGGCGACGAAGGCGAGGAGGTCGGCGGCGGACTTCTCGGGGAGGTCTCCCGCGGCGCTCGCCGAGAGGGGGAGGGCGACGGCCGCGGCGACGACGACCGCGGGGACGACGGCGACGGGCGTCCAGCGCTTCCAGTCAATGCTCATGCCGGGAACGCTACGCCTCGAACCTCCGCGGCGGGCCGGGAACGTCCCGGTCCACAGCCTTCCGGAAGGGGGTGCGGTCCGAGACCGCGGCCCCTTCCGGAAGGGGGTGCGGTCCGAGACCGCGGCCGGGATGATCAGGGCATGGACCTCCCGTTCGCGCTCCCCGTCGCCCCGATGCTCGCCAAGGCCGTTCCTGCGGTGCCGGAGCAGACCGCCGTCGCGGGCGGATACTCCTACGAGCCGAAGTGGGACGGGTTCCGCGCGATCGTCTCGGTCTCCGGCGGGGAGTGCGAGATCGGGAGCCGCGGCTCCAAGCCGCTGACCCGGTACTTCCCCGAGCTCGTCGAGGCCTTCCTCCGGCTGCTCCCCGACGGCTGCGTGCTCGACGGCGAGATCGTCCTGGCGACCGGCGAGCCGGGTGCCCAGCGGCTCGACTGGGACCTGCTCTCGCAGCGCATCCATCCGGCCGCGAGCCGCGTGAGGATGCTGGCGGAGACCACCCCGGCGATGCTCGTCGCCTTCGACCTGCTCGCCGTGGACGGGCGCAGCATGCTCGAGGAGCCGTACTCGGCGCGGCGGGAGGCGCTCGCCGCGGTGATGGCCGGCGTCCCGCATCCGCTGCACCTCGGCCGCGCCACCGACGACGAGGCCCTGGCGCGCGACTGGCTGGAGCGCTTCGAGGGCGCAGGACTGGACGGCGTCGTGGCGAAGCCCCTGGCCGCGCCCTACTCCCCCGGGAAGCGCGCCGTGCTCAAGGTCAAGCACCACCGCACGGCCGACGTGATCGCGATCGGGTACCGCGAGCACGCCTCCAAGCCGGGCGTGGGCTCGATCCTGCTCGGCCTGCACGGCGACGACGGAGAGGTCCGCCAGGTCGGCGGGGCCTCGGCCTTCAGCGACGAGCGTCGCGTGCAGCTGCTGGAGGAGCTCGCACCCGCGGTCGAGCGCGACGCGGAGGGAGCACCGGTGCGCGGCGAGGGCGAGCGGAGCCGGTTCTCGAGCGGCCGCGACACCTCCTTCGTGCGTCTGCGTCCCGAGCTCGTGCTCGAGGTCCGCTACGACCAGCGCGAGGGCGACCGCTTTCGGCACACCGTGCAGTTCGAGCGCTGGCGCCCTGACCGCGACGCCGCCTCCTGCACCATGGAGCAGCTGGAGCAGCCGACCGCGTACGACCTCGGCGACGTCCTCGGCTAGGCCTTCTTCGCGCGGCTGGGCTGCACGCGGGGCGGCTCGCCCGGCATCTTGGGGAAGTCGGGCGGGAACGGCAGCTCGCCGAGGCCGGCGGCGACATCGCGCTCCCACCAGCCGAGCAGGGCGTCGAGGTGACCGGGGGCGTCGTGCATCCGGGCCCACGGATCACCGCGCTCGGCGAGGCGCGCCGGGACCGTGCGGATCGTGAAGGCCCGCGGGTCGACGCCGTCGAGCTCGTCCCAGTCCAGCGGAGTGGAGACGGGAGCGTGCGCGAGCGGCCGCGGGCTGTAGGCACCGGCGATCGTCCGGTCGCGGTTGGCCTGGTTGAAGTCGACGAAGATCCGCTCGCCGCGCTCCTCCTTCCACCACGCCGTCGTGACCTGCTCGGGCATCCGCCGCTCCAGCTCGCGCGCCGCGGCGATCACCGCGTGGCGGACGTCGAGGAACTCGTGCTCGGCGACGATCGGCGCGAAGACGTGCAGGCCGCGGTTGCCGGACGTCTTCACGAACGGGTCGAGGCCGGCCTCCCGCAGGACCTCCCGCAGCGCGTGCGCGGCGACGACCGCGTCGGCGACGTCGGTGCCGGGCTGCGGGTCGAGGTCGATCCGGAGCTGGTCGGGCAGGTCGGGCGCATCGGCGCGGGACGCCCACGGGTGGAAGACGACGGTGTTCATCTGCGCCGCCCAGACGGCGGCCGCGGGCTCGTCGATCACGAGCTGCGGATGCACCCGCCCGCTCGGGTACGTCACCGGGACGGACCGGACGTACTCGGGCGCGCCCTTGGGCGGGTTCTTCGAGAAGAACTGCTCGCCCTCGATCCCGGAGGAGAACCGCTGCAGCGAGACGGGGCGGCCGCCGTTCGCCGCGACGAACGGCTCGCCGACGGCGATCAGGTACTCCGCGACCTCGCGCTTGGTGATGCCCGGCTCCGGGAACAGCACGCGCTCGGGGCTCGAGATCCGCACCTCCCGGTCGCCGTGCGGTCCGGGGACGGTGAGGACGACGGCGTCGCTGCTGGGCATCTGCTAAGGCTAGCCCGCGGCGCCGCCCGGCGACAGGGGTCCTCCGGGGCGTCGCCGCAGCCGGATCGGGCCCTTCGCCCGCGAGGGGTCGACGACCTGTCCGCCCTGCACGATGTCGATCTCGCCCCGGTCGACCAGGCGGCGCGCGGCCCGGCGGACGGGCTCCATCAGCGGCCGCCACTCCTCGCCGCCGACCCGGCGCGCGACCTCGGACGGGCACGCCGTCGACGACGCCGCTCGCGCGAGCAGGACGGTGCGGATCTCCTCCTCGAGGCGCGCCTCCTCCGGTCCGACTCCGCGACGGCGGCAGGCGTCCGAGCAGTAGCGGACGTCCTCCCAATCCCGTGCCCACTTCGCGCGCCACTCGATCTCGCGACCGCAGGAGGCGCAGGTCTTGCTCTCGGGGTGCGCGGTGGACGTGCGCTGACGGTGGGCCATGCCCTCGAGTCTGCGCGCAGACCGCGGCCGCGGCGACGGGTTGCGCTGAGGGCGAGCGACGGGTGCGCGGGCTCCGGCGCCGAGGACGGGCACCCGATGCGGCGTGATCGGGAACAGGGAGCGGCGGATCGGCGTTCCCCGAGGTGGCGGCGTCATACTCCGCAATAGGGCGGCCCTCCCCCGGTCGGTGCGCCAGTCTGGAGGAGCCGTGCTGCGGCGCGACGGCGGGCCACCACCCCGTGCCGCACCCTCGATCGATCAGGAGTCTCCGATGAGCCGCGAGAACCTCGCCACCACCCCGGACCGCGAGCCGGAGCACCGCGCCTTCGCCGGACTCTCCCCGGAGGACTTCAAGCTCGCGTTCCGCAACCACGCCGCCGGAGTCGCGCTGATCACCGCGGACCCGGGCACCGGCCCGGTCGCCCTGACCGCGACCTCCGTCTTCTCGGTGAGCGCCGAGCCGCCGCTGTTCGTCTTCTCGCTCTCGTCCGCCTCGTCCAGCTCTCCGGCCATCCAGGCGTCCGAGACGCTGGTCGTGCACCTGCTCGGGGCGGAGCAGCTCGACCTGGCGCGTCTGGGCTCGACCAGCGGCATCGACCGCTTCGCCGACACGTCGCTCTGGTCGCGGCTACCCACGGGCGAGCCGTTCTTCCCGGGCGCCGCCGCCTGGATCCGCGGCACGGTGATCAACCGCATGGAGGCGGGATCGTCCACGATCGTCGCCGTGCACGCCCTCGAGGCCCACGTGCCCGAGGACTCCGAGACCACGGCGCCGCTCGTCTACCACAACCGCACCTGGCACCACCTCGGCGAGCACTCGCGCCTGAGCTGAGCTCCGCGCGCGATCCGAAGAAGGCGCTTCAGGCCTCCGACCCGGTCGCCACCGTCCGGCCCGGCGTGCTCGACCACTGCGACCAGGAGCCCGGGTAGAGCGCCGGCGCGAAGCCCGCGAGAGTGAGCGCGACGACGTCGACCGCGGCCGAGACGCCGCTACCGCAGTACACGCCGACGGGGGCGTGCTCCCGCACGCCGAGCGCCTCGAATCCGGCGCGCAGGTCGGAGGCGGGCCGGAACCGCCCCTCGGAGTCGAGCGCCGCGGACGCGGGAGCGTTCCGAGCGCCGGGGATGTGGCCCGCCCGCGGGTCGATCGGCTCGACCTCGCCGCGGTACCGCTCAGGGGCGCGGGCGTCGAGCAGGACGCCCGCCGAGGGCAGCGCCGCCGCCTCGTCGATGTCCAGCACCGGGAGCCGACCGTAGGCCAGCTCGACGTCGCCCCGCTCGCGCGGGACGTCGCCCGTCTCGAGCTCCCGCCCCGAGCGGATCCAGCCGGCGAGCGACCCGTCGAGCAGGCGGACGTCCTCCACTCCCGTCGCCCGCAGCAGCCACCAGGCCCGCGCGGCCGGGACGCTACGCGCGTCGTCGTACACGACGACGGACCGGCCCCGGCGGAGCCCCCAGCCGCGCGCCGCCTCCTGCAGCACCTCGATCGGAGGCAGCGGGTGGCGCCCCTCCTCCGGCTCGCCGTGGGCGGCCAGCTCGTGATCGAGGTCGACGTGCACCGCGCCGGGCAGGTGACCCGCGAGGTACTCCGGGCGGCCGTCGGGCCGGTCGAGGCGCCAGCGCACGTCGAGGACGAGCGGCGGCTCGGTGGAGGCCATGAGCTCGGCGAGCTCGTCAGGGGTGACCAGCAGGCTCTCGCGGCTGGAGGGGGTCGTCGGGGTCATGGCGTCCTTCCGATCCGCGTCGTCGGCGGAGTCCTGCCCCAGCATGCCGGGTCGCCCGGCGGCGCGGGAGCTCGGGCGGCAGCGGAGCATCAGTGCGCAAGGCGCCTTGTCGATGGTCGTCTGCCGGAGAGCCTCTCGCGCAGGCGGGTCGTGTTCACCACTCGAGACCCGCGGGCGCGGCCCGGAGGCCTGCAAGGGACCGCTCGGGCCTGAGAGAGGAGGGCGAGGCTCTCGACGTCGGAGGACAGCCGAAGGCCCGCCCCTCCGGCAGGGGCGGACCTTCGCTGCCTTCAGTTGGACTCGCAGGCGAACCCGTCGTCGTCCCTGTCGAGCCCTGCGACATCGCCGTAGTACGGGTAGTACAGGTCGAAGTACCGCTGAGCTGAGGCCTGGTCCGGGAAGTCGTCGCAGTTCACAGCGTCGCCGGGATAAGCAGGTCGTCCCGGGCCGGGCGCCGGTGCCGGCGCCGGCGCCGCGGCCTGCGTGCTCGCCCAGAGTGCGCGGCCCTGCGGCGAGTAGATCACCAGGTTGCCGTCGTTCTGCATGACCATCCGGGAGCCCGGGCTGCCCGCCGTGCCGGACTGCCAGCGCGCTCCGCCGGAGCCCGCGTAGACCACGGCGTTGCCGTCGGACTGCATCTCGAGCCGGTTGCCGCCTCCGGACGTGCCGGCCGCCCAGCGGGCCGAGCCGCGCGAGTAGACGACGAGGTTGCCGTCGCCCTGCATGACCGCCTCGCTCCCTCCGTCGGAGGAGCGCAGCAGCTGACCGGACGTGAGCCGGTTCCCGGAGGAGAGGGTGTCCCGGACGGCGGGCGCGGGCGGCGCCGGAGGAGTGTCGCTCGCCCACAGCGCGCGGCCCGAGGCGGAGTAGACGACCAGGTTGCCGTCGTTCTGCATCTGCAGGCGGGATCCCGGGTTGCCCGCCGTACCCGAGGCCCAGAGGGGTCGGCCCGAGGCGGAGGTGACCACGGCGTTGCCGTCGGACTGCATCGAGAGCGTCTCGCCCTCGCCCTGGGTGCCGGCGCCCCAGCGGACGTCCCCCCGCGAGTAGACCGCGAGATTGCCGTCGCCCTGCAGGGAGGCGCGCGACCGGCCGTCCGGCGAGGTGAGCTGCTGTCCCCGGCTGAGCCGCGAGCCGGAGGAGAGGACGTCGCGGATCTCAGGCGCGCGCGAGGTCGAGCTCGCCCAGAGCGGCCGTCCGGAGGCGGCGGTGATCACCAGGTTGCCGTCGTTCTGCATCCGCATCCGCGCGCCCGGGTTCCCGGGCGTTCCCGCCTGCCAGCGCACGCCGGACCCGGCGGCCGAGACCACCGCGTTCCCGTCGGTCTGCATCGCGAGGCGGTTGCCCGCTCCGGAGGTGACGGAGCTCCAGCGCGGGGATCCGTCCACGTAGACGACGAGATTGCCGTCGCTCTGCATCGCGGCGCGCGAGCGGCCGTCGGAGGCGGTCAGCTGCTGTCCCGGAGAGAGCTCGCGCCCGCTGTCGAGGACGTCGGCGATCGGCTCCGGCTCGGGCTCCTGCTCGTCGGCCGAGGACCAGGCCGTGTCCCCGTTCGGGCGGACGAGCACGAGCTGCCCGTCGTCCTGGATGAGGGCGAGCGCGCCGGTCTCTCCCGCGGTCCCGGACGCCCAGACGGGCGTGCCGGAGCCGGTCACGACGACGAGGTTGCCGTCCTCCTGCATCCGCACCGTGGTCGCTCCGGTGCCCTGGGTCCTGGTGCTCCAGACGGGGCGGCGCCCGGCGTCGTAGATCACGGCGTTGCCGTCCGCCTGCATCTCGAAGCTCGCGGAGTCTCCGTTCGAGAAGATGCGCTCCCCCGCGTCGAGCGAGTCGCCGCCGAGGAGAGCGTTCGTGTAGGTCTACGATCCGCGCGCCTCTGCGGGCGGAGTCTCCCCCGGGACGAAGGCGGTCGGAGTCTCGGCGACGGCCTGCGTCGCGAGGGCGGACGGCGCCAGAGCGGCGGAACCGCCCGCGGCGAGCAGGCAGGCGAGGGCCAT
This sequence comes from Rathayibacter sp. AY1G1, assembly GCF_002932095.1. NCBI lineage: Bacteria > Bacillati > Actinomycetota > Actinomycetes > Micrococcales > Microbacteriaceae > Rathayibacter > Rathayibacter sp. AY1G1. Next base: position 43,169 of record NZ_PSUZ01000013.1, on the reverse strand, counting down.
CGCCGCGAGGCGATGAGGAGGTCGTGGCACGGAGAGCCCTTTCGGAGGCGGCGGCGGCGGAAGCCGGGGTCGAGCGGAGCCTGGCACGCGCTCGCCACGGCCGTCCATCCGGGCCGCGCGGAACCACTCAGCCGGAGCGGGCGATCCGCGCCGGCTGCGCGGGCGCCGCCTCCGGACCACGGAGCCTCCGGCCGGCTCGCGCGCCCCGGTCGGGGGCGGCGGCGATCGACGCGGATCGACGGAGGACGTGCTCCCACGGCCGGAGCGCACCCCGCGCGGGCGCCCCGGGAGGCGGCTCGGACCTCCCGCGGCACGGAGGAGGTCCCCGTTCCTCCTAAAATCGGAGACATGTCGAAAGTGTTGAGCAGTCTGCCCGTGGGCGAGCGTGTCGGAATCGCATTCTCGGGAGGCCTCGACACATCCGTCGCCGTCGCCTGGATGCGCGAAAAGGGCGCGGTGCCCTGCACGTACACGGCCGACATCGGCCAGTACGACGAGCCCGACATCGAGAGCGTCCCGTCCCGCGCGGCCCAGTACGGCGCCGAGATCTCGCGCCTCGTCGACGCGAAGAGCGCGCTGGTCGAGGAGGGGCTCGTCGCCCTGCAGTGCGGCGCCTTCCACATCCGCTCCGGCGGCAAGACCTACTTCAACACCACCCCCCTCGGCCGCGCCGTGACCGGCACCCTCCTCGTCCGCGCCATGCGCGAGGACGGCGTCGACATCTGGGGCGACGGCTCGACCTACAAGGGCAACGACATCGAGCGGTTCTACCGCTACGGCCTGCTCGCCAACCCCCGCCTGCGCATCTACAAGCCCTGGCTCGACGTGCAGTTCGTCAACGAGCTCGGCGGCCGCACCGAGATGTCGGAGTGGCTGGTCGCCCGCGGCTTCCCCTACCGCGACGCCACCGAGAAGGCCTACTCGACCGACGCCAACATCTGGGGCGCCACCCACGAGGCCAAGCGCCTCGAGGAGCTCTCCAGCGGCCTCGAGCTCGTCGAGCCGATCATGGGGGTCGCGTCGTGGCGCGACGAGGTCGAGATCGCCTCCGAGGTCGTCTCGGTGCGCTTCGAGGCCGGCCGCCCCGTCGCGCTGAACGGCGTCGAGTTCTCGGACGCCGTCGCGCTCGTGCTCGAGGCGAACGCGATCGGCGGACGCCACGGGCTCGGCGTCTCGGACCAGATCGAGAACCGGATCATCGAGGCCAAGAGCCGCGGCATCTACGAGGCCCCCGGCATGGCGCTGCTGCACATCGCCTACGAGCGCCTGCTGAACGCGATCCACAACGAGGACACCGTCGCCCAGTACCACTCGGAGGGCCGCCGTCTCGGCCGCCTGATGTACGAGGGCCGCTGGCTCGACCCGCAGTCGCTGATGCTGCGCGAGTCCATCCAGCGCTGGGTCGGCTCGGCCGTCTCCGGGGAGGTCACCCTGCGTCTGCGCCGCGGCGACGACTACACGATCCTCGACACGACCGGCCCCGCGCTGAGCTACCACCCGGACAAGCTCTCGATGGAGCGGGTCGGCGACGCCGCCTTCGGCCCCGAGGACCGCATCGGGCAGCTCACGATGCGCAACCTCGACATCGCCGACTCCCGCTCGCGGCTCGAGCAGTACGCGGCCGCCGGCCTCGTCGGCGGTCCGACCGCCGAGCTCGTCGGCGAGCTCGAGATCGGCGAGGCCGACGCGATCACCGAGGGCGGCGGGTCCGCAGCGGCCGATGCGCTCGGACGCGCCACCGACCTGGCCTCGGAGGGTGCGGCGTTCGACGCCGGAACCGACTGAACCCGCCCGCCCGACGCCCCCGCGCGCATCCGTCCCACGGGGACGCGAGGCGCACGGGGGCGTCGTGCTGTGCGGACCGACCCGGCGCGCCGGGTGCGAGGGCGGGCCCGGCGCGAGAGCGGTGCTCCGGCGTTCGTCGCGCCGGCCGTCAGGGCGCGGAGGACCGGACGAGCGCGAGCGCGGCGTCCACGGTGGCGAGCGACTGCGCCGGATCGACGCGGGCCAGCACGAGCGCGGCCACCAGCAGCGACACGAGGACGTCCGCCTGAGCCGACGCCCACGCCTGCGCGTCGGGCCAGCGGGCCAGCGCTCCGGTGCGCAGTGCGCCCAGCAGCTCGGCCCGGTAGTCGGCGATCACCTCGCGCACGGCGTCGTCGCGCGCGATCGGCGCGCCCGCGGCGTTGAGCAGCAGGCAGCCGCTCTTCGCCGAGAGCGTGCGGGAGTCGGCGAGCGCCGCCCGCAGCCCGGCGAAGTACTCCTCGAGCGCCGTCGGCGACGCCCCTCGCGGATCGACGAGCGGGGCGAGCCGGGGCCGCACCACCTCGTCGAGGTAGCTCTGCACGGCAGCGTCGAAGAGCCCGCGCTTGCTGCCGAAGGCGTGGTAGAGGCTGGAGCGGCGCAGTCCGGTCGCGGACTCCAGGTCCGGGAGCGACGCCTCCTCGAAGCCGCTCTCCCAGAAGACGGCGCGGGCGGCGCGGACGACCTGCTCGGTGTCGAAGCCCTGCGTGCGACCCACGGTGCTCCTCCTGAGGGGTGACAGCTGCGGCGCCGCACTGGCGCGGACCGCTCGCTCCAGTATATTGTGGACTGGTCGTTACACAATCGCTGCGGAGCCCTCCGCATCACGGCCATCGCCTGGAGGCCCGCCGTGATCGTTCTCGGACTGGTGCTCGCCGCTCTCGCCGCGGCGCTGCACGTCTACATCTTCGTGCTCGAGTCGGTCCTCTGGACGACCTCGCGCGCCCGATCGACGTTCGGCACGACCGCCGGCGAGGCGGAGGCGACGAAGGAGATGGCCTACAACCAGGGCTTCTACAACCTCTTCCTCGCCGTCGTCACCGCGGCGGGCATCGTCGCCGTCGCGATCGGCGCCACCGCCGTCGGCGCGGCCCTCGTGTTCGCCGGCGCCGGATCGATGGTCGCCGCAGCACTCGTCCTGCTCCTCTCCGCTCCGACCAAGCGCCGCGCCGCGCTGACCCAGATGACCCCGGGTCTGCTCGCGGTGATCGCGCTCGCCGTCGGCCTCTCACTCTGATCCCCTCCACCACCACGAAAGGTCCTATGAGCACCGTCACCAGCACCCAGATCCAGCTCGTCCGCCGCCCCGACGGCTGGCCCGTCGCCGAGGACTTCCGGACCGCGACCGTCGAGTACGGCGATCCCGCTGCGGGCGAGATCCGCGTCGAGAACGCCTTCCTCTCGGTCGACCCCTACATGCGCGGCCGCATGAACGACGTGAAGAGCTACACCCCGCCCTTCGCCCTCGGCGAGACCATGACCGGCGGTGCCGTCGGCCGGGTGACCGTCTCCGACGACCCCGCGTTCCCCGTCGGCAGCGCGGTCCTGCACCAGCTCGGCTGGCGCGACGTCGTGCAGGCCGAGTCGTCGCAGTTCCGCGTCGTCCCCGAGATCCCCGGAGTGCCGCTCTCGCTCCGCCTCGGCATCCTCGGGATGACCGGACTCACCGCGTACGTCGGGCTCACCGCCATCGCGGGCATGAAGGAGGGCGACACCGTCTTCGTCTCGGGCGCCGCGGGAGCCGTCGGCTCGGCCGCCGGCCAGATCGCGCGCCTCCTCGGAGCCGAGCGGGTCGTCGGATCCGCGGGTTCGGCCGAGAAGGTCGCCCTGCTGACCGAGAAGTACGGCTACGACGCCGCCTTCGACTACCACTCCGGCCCGGTCCGCGAGCAGCTGGCCGAGGCCGCGCCCGACGGGATCGACGTGTACTTCGACAACGTCGGCGGCGACCACCTCGAGGCGGCCCTCGACGCCTTCCGCGATGGCGGCCGCGCGGCGCTCTGCGGAGCGATCGCCGGCTACAACAGCACCGAGAAGACGCCCGGCCCCGACAACATGGCGAACATCATCACCCGCGGTCTCACGCTGCGCGGATTCACGCTGTCCGGCTACCTCGACCACGCGCCGGAGTTCAACCGGCTGATGGCCGGCTGGTTCGCCGACGGAGAGATCGCCTACGACGAGACCGTCGTCGACGGCATCGACCACGCCGTGGACGCGTTCCTCTCGATGATGCGCGGCGGCAACACCGGGAAGATGGTCGTCCGCGTCTAGCGCCGACCCCGGTGCGGCGGGCGCGAGGAGGGGCACCTCCGGACGCCCGCCGCATCCGTCCTCCGCCTCCCTGACCGGGACCTCCGAGAATGCTCGCGGATCCGCGGGGCCGATCGGTCCGGGCGGTGGCAGACTGCGGACATGAGCACGTTCTCGCACCGGACCGGCGCCTCCGCGCTGGCAGCAGCAGCACTCGTCCTCGTCCTCACCGGCTGCGCGGGCAGCGGCGGAGCCCCGTCCGCGCGGACGCCGCTCCCGACACCGACCGCGACCGCGACCCCGACGTCTTCGCCGACTCCCGCTCCGACGCCGACTCCCACCGTGACCGTGACGGTCACGGCGACCCCCGAGCCCTCGTCGACCGGTTCTCCCGCCGCGGATCCGGCGGCGGCGCGCTGCACGGGCTCCGACCTGACGATGGAGTACCGCCCCGACCCCGACGCGTCGGGTGCCGGGAACAGCGCCTTCGACCTCGTGCTCACCAGCACCTCCTCCTCCGACTGCGCTCTCGCGGGCATCCCCGGCGTCTACGCGACCGACGCCGACGGGAACCGGATCAGCGCGGTCGCCGACGCGTCCGGCCCGAACCCCGACGCTCCCGTGATCCTCGTCCCGGGCGCCCGGGCGGACGTCCGGGTCGCCTGGCACTCCCCCGGCGCCTACGGCTGCGCGGTCGGGACCTCCGCGTTCCTCGTCGCCGAGGTCCTCGACGCCCCGGACGGCGCGGTCCGCGCCCCGGCCGAGCTTCAGGTGTGCACCGACGACACCGTGATGATGGACGCCTCCGCCTACGCGCTGCTCTGAGCACTCCCCGAGCGCGCACGCCTCCCGCGCGGCCCGCTCACCGGGCGCGACCCCTTGACCGGGCGCGGCGCAGCCGGGACCCTCGCACTACACGTCCCCACCCCACCCCGGAGGTCACCATGAAGGTCGGCTCACTCGTTCTCCGTCTCGCCGTCGGCGGGCTCTTCGTCGGACACGGTCTACAGAAGCTGCGGGGCTCGTTCGACGGCCCCGGCCTCGACGGCACCGAGCAGATGATGTCGAGCCTGGAGATGCACCCGGCCCGGCGCAACGCCGTCGCCGCAGCGGTGACCGAGACGGCCGGAGGCGCCGCTCTCGCTCTCGGCGCCGCGACTCCGCTCGCCGCCGCCGGACTCGTCGCCACGATGGTCACCGCCGTGCGCAAGGTGCACTGGAGCAACGGCCTGTGGAACGCGGGCGGCGGGTGGGAGTACAACGCCGTCCTCGTCGCGGCGACGGCCGCGATCGTCGCGGACGGCCCCGGCGCGCTCTCGTTCGACGCCCTGTTCGGCAAGCGCAAGTGGGGAGCCGGCTGGGCGCTGTTCGCCCTGATCGGCGGAGCGGCTGCGTCGACCGCCCTGATCGAGGCCGGGCGACGCGCCGCGCCGGTCGGAGCGGGCACCTCCGGCTCCGACGACGGCGAGTCGGACGACGACGGCGCCGACTCGACCGCCTCGTAGCCCCGCTCCCCGCACTGTGCGGGCGCGGTAGCGTCGGAGGCGTGATCGAGACACGCGCCTCCGACCCCGACCGCCCCGAGACCGACGCGCTCGCCCTCTGGCTCGCGGCGGTCGAGCGCCTCGACGCTCAGGACGACCCGGACGGCGTCGTCGAGCGGATGCGCGTCCTCGCAGCCCGCTACCCGGGACACGACGGAGTCGCCGCTTTCGAGCTGGGCGGCGCCCTCGACAGCGCGGGACACGGGGCGGAGGCGGCGGTCGAGTACGAGCGCGCCCTCGCCGCCGGCCTGGATGACGAGCGGCGGGCGCGGTTGACGATCCAGTACGCCTCGACACTCCGGAACCTCGGCCGCACCGATGAGGCGATCGACCTCCTCGCCGGCGCCGCTGCGCACCCCGCGGTGGGCTCCGCGCGGGAGGTGTTCCTCGCGCTCGCTCTGCACAGCGCCGGGCGCGTCGACGAGGCCCTGCGGATCGCGCTGGAGGCGCTGGCTCCGGGGCTCCCCCGGTACCAGCGCTCCGTCCGCGCCTACGCCGCCGCCCTCACCGACCCCGAGCAGTAGCGCGGAGGCTCGGCGCGGCGAGCGCCGAACCTCCATGGGCGCCGACTCAGTCCTCGAGCAGGATCGCGTCGATCTGCCCCATCGCCTGGCAGAGTCCCTCCTCCATGCCCATCTGGACCATCTGCTCGAGCTGCTCGACCGACTCGAAACGGCTGCTGAGGACCATCCGCGTGCGCCCCGGCTCGATCTCGTCGAGGGTGACCGTGGCCCGGGTGATCCCCAGCGCGTCGACCGGGTCGCCGCGCTCGTCGGCGAAGCCGTCCTCGAACTCGAACCGCGTCGGCTCCTCCACCCGGGTCACGCGCCACCAGCCGCGCGCCTGCTCGCCGTCCGGTCCCGTCATGACGTAGGCGCTCCGTCCGCCCTCGACCGGCTCGTGCCGCTCGAAGGTAGCCGGCCAGGTCGGCGGCCCCCACCAGCGCTCGAGGCGGCGCGGATCCGTCCAGAGGAGCCAGACGCGCTCGATCCCCGCGTCGAACTCGGCGGTCACGGTCAGGGTCAGTTCCTCGATGTCCTTCACGGACTGCAGCACGCTCATCGCGCCTCTCCCTCCAGCAGATCCCGCGCGCCGGTCGGCTCGCGGGTGTCACTCCTCGTCGAGGAGGTCCGACATGCGGTCGATCCTCCCCGCCCACAGCTGCTCGTAGGCGTCGAGCAGGCGCGACGCCCGCCGCACTGCGGCGACCTCGCCCTGCACCAGCTGCTCCCGCCCCCTCCTCCGCTTGCGGACGAGTGCCGCCCGCTCGAGGACGGCCACGTGCTTCTGCACCGCCGCGAACGACATCTCGTAGCGCGCCGCGAGTGCGGAGACGGACTGCTCGCCGACCAGCACCCGGGCGACGATGTCGCGGCGGGTGCTGTCGGCCAGCGCCCGGAAGAGCAGGTCGATGTCGGCGTCCATTCGTACAACCATGTGGTTGCACATTAGGGCCGTCCCCTCCCCCGCGCAAGAGCATCCGTCTCCGGGGCGAGCGCACCGACCGGCGCCCGACCTCAGGCGCTCGCGGCATCGAGGGCCTCGGCAGCGGCCGCGAGCACCCAGTCCGGCAGGGGGCGGGCCGCGAACAGCGAGGCGTAGAGCCGGGCCATCGAGTCGTCGGGGTCGAGCCGCAGCGCCTCGTCGAGGTGGAGCCCGGCGAGGCTCGAGACTCCCCTCGCCCACCAGCACCACGCGAGAACGGTGAGCACGGAGGAGCGCGCCTCCTCCGGCGCCAGCGCGGCGGCACGGGCGAGGAGCCCGGTCGCCCGCGCCAGACGGGCGCGCTCCGGAGCGCGCCCGCTGCCGAGCAGCAGTGCCGACAGCTCGAGGTCGTGGTCGTCGTCCGTTCCGGCGCGGGCCTCGCCCACCGCGCCGGGCGGCACTCCCACTCCCGCCTGCGGGCTCCGCGCGATCTGCACGGTCACCCGGTCTCGGAGGGGCGGCGACTGCAGGGTCCGCACGATCAGTCCTTCGCGGCGGACGTCCCGCGGTCCGCTGAGCCAGCGCTCGACGAGCCGTTCCGTGTCGCCGACCAGGGGCGGCCGGCGGAGCACCTCCGCGACGAGCGCGCGATCCTCCTCGACGACCGGCGGCAGCACGGAGAGCGCGTCGATGTCCAGAGGCTCATCGGCCACCGCTCGGGCGAGGACGCCGGTCTCGCTCCGCTCGATCTCGAGGAGCGGACGTGGCCTGCGGCACTCCTCGGCGTCCGTGTAGCGCCCCCATCCGTCGGCGGCGATGCAGGCCACGGCGATGATGTCCAGGCGCGTGCGCTCCAGGCGCCGGAGCACCGCGTGGCCGAGGTCGAGATGCGGGATCCCCCGCTCCTCGGCGTAGCCCGCACGGGTGCAGACCACCACCAGCACACCGGTGGCCCGCGGCATCGTCTCCATCATGGCCGCGCAGCCGCCCGCCAGCGCCTCCGCCTCCATCCCGCGCAGCGTCTCCGGGAGCGGGATCCGGAAGCCTCCCCCGGCGCGCGTGCCGAGAAACGGCACCACCACGACGGACTCCTCCGGACGGATGCCGATGATGGAGGGGACGGCCGCCAGGAGGTCCTGGATCGCGCTCGCCCGCAGGACTTCGGGATCGCGGCGGCGGGACGGAGGAGCAGGGGTTCGCTGTGTGGATGTCATGTCCGACACCCTGCTCGCGTCGCCGGCGGTGCAGGATCCCGCAGGCTCGGACCGGGGAGAACCGGGGCGGACCGGCGCCTGTGGAGGAGCGTCCGGGGCCGGCGCCTCAGCCGGCCGCGGGAGCCCGCAGCACCTTCGCCATCGGCCGTCCCTTCGCGATCTCGTCGATCAGCTTGTCGAGGTACCGGATGCGCTGCATCAGCGGATCCTCGATCGTCTCGACTCGCACGCCGCAGATCACTCCCGTGATCGCCGAGGCCTGCGGAGGCAGGCGCGCCTCCGCGAAGAACTCCTCGAAGGTCGTCCTGCTCTCGAGGTGCCGGGCCAGCTCCTCGTCCGAGAAGCCGGTGAGCCAGCGGACCGCCTCGTCGACCTCCTCCCTCGTCCGGCCCTTGCGCTCCGCCTTCGCCACGTAGAGGGGGTGCACGTCGGCGAACGCCACGGAGAAGATCCTGCTCATGGCCGGGAAGCGTACTCGCGCGACGCCCGGCGCGGCAGAGGCGCCCGCACCGCTATCCTCCCCAGTGGCCCTCGCGCCTCCACCCCGCAGCCCACAGAGAGAACCACCGTGAGCCTCCTCCGCACCAAGTCCGTCGAGCAGTCGATCGCCGACACCGATGAGCCCGAGTACAAGCTCAAGAAGTCGCTGACCGCGCTCGATCTCACGGTCTTCGGCGTCGGAGTCGTCATCGGCGCCGGCATCTTCACCCTCACCGGCCGCGCCGCCCACGACATCGCCGGACCGGCGATCGTCCTGAGCTTCGTCGTCGCCGCATTCGCCTGCGCCCTCGCGGCCATGTGCTACGCCGAGTTCGCCTCCACGGTCCCGGTGTCGGGCTCCGCCTACACCTTCTCCTACGCCTCCCTCGGCGAGCTCTTCGCCTGGATCATCGGCTGGGACCTGATCCTCGAGCTGTTCCTCGGAGCGAGCGTGGTCGCGCAGGGGTGGAGCGCGTACCTCGGGTCGCTGCTGCAGCAGCTGGGAGTGACCCTCCCGCCGGCGCTCACCTACGGCGGCGTGGTCGACGTGCCGGCGATCCTGCTCGTCCTCGTGCTCGGCGCGCTGATGACCTTCGGGATCAAGGAATCGCTGCGCGTCAACCTGGTGCTCGTCGCGATCAAGCTGTTCATCGTCCTGTTCGTCATCATCGCGGGCCTGCAGTTCGTCAACACCGCCAATTACACGCCGTTCGTCCCCGCCGCCGAGCCCTCGCAGTCCGCGTCCGGTCTGACCCAGCCGCTGCTCCAGTTCCTCTCGGGCATCGAGCCGGCCACGTTCGGGGTCGGCGGCATCATCGCCGGCGCCTCCCTGGTGTTCTTCGCCTACATCGGGTTCGACGTCGTCGCGACGACCGCGGAGGAGACCCGCCGCCCCCAGCGCGACCTGCCCATCGGCATCATCGCCTCGCTGATCATCTGCACGGTCCTGTACTGCGCCGTCGCCCTCGTCGTGACCGGCATGGTCCCCTACCGCGAGCTCGACCCGTCGGCCGCGCTCGCCAACGCGTTCGCCTACCACGGGCAGACCTGGATGGCGACGGTCATCTCGGCCGGCGCCGTCGCCGGTCTGACCACCGTCGTGCTGACGCTGCTGATAGGAGCGACGCGCATCATCTTCGCGATGGCGCGCGACGGGCTCCTCCCCCGGCGCCTGGCCACCGTCCACCCGCGCCTGCGCACGCCGTGGTTCACCTCCGTGGTCGTGACCATCGTCGTCGCGCTGCTCGCCGGGCTCACTCCGATCGGCGTGCTCGAGGAGATGGTCAACATCGGCACGCTCTCGGCGTTCGTGCTGGTCTCGGTCGGCGTCGTGGTGCTGCGCCGCAAGCGGCCCGACCTGAAGCGCGGCTTCCGGGTCCCGCTGAACCCGTGGCTCCCGCTGCTCTCGGCCCTGATCTGCACCTACCTGATGCTCAACCTCTCGATCGAGACCTGGCTGCGCTTCCTGATCTGGCTGGCCGTGGGCTTCGCGATCTACTTCGCCTACTCGCGCAGCCACGCGAAGATCGGCACGAAGCCCTAGGGGGCCAGGCCCACCTTCGGCCTGGCCCAGGAGCGTCCGCGCGTGTCCTTAAGGATGTCGTACTCCACCTCGACGTGCGGCTCGATCGCGCTGTACTTGTCGTTCGGGGCGCCGATCACGAGCTGGAAGCCGAGACCGCGCCACGCACCGATCGCCCGCTTGGTGAAGTGGGCGTCGGCCTTGATCAGCGCCTCGTCCATGAAGACCGGGGCGTACCGGGGGCGGTCTGCTCCCGCGTCGCCGAGCTGATAGCGCAGCGCCGCTCCGACGATGAAGGCGATCAGCTCCTGCGACTCCCCGCCGGACTTCTCGCCGATGTGGTCGTACAGCGCAACGTGCGCTCGGGTGACGGCGTCCACGCGCTCGGCGCTGACCCGGACGTGGTTGCGGACGTCGACGAGGTCGCCGAAGTCGGGCGCGGTGCGCCGCAGCCGCTGGATGAGCCGGGACATCCGCCGGTAGACCTGCTCGCGCTCCTCCTCCGCGGACACGGCCTGGATCTGCGCGCGCACCTCGCGGAGCTCGCGGCGGAAGCGACGGCGCACCTCCGACTGGTTCTCGCGCGTCGTGATCTGCAGACGGTGGCCGTCGTCGTAGAACGGCAGATCCTGCATGATCACGTTGATCGGCTCGATCCGCTCGCGGATCTCCCGCAGTGAGCGGCCGAGCGTGGAGTCGAAGCTCGTGAGGTCGTTGCCGGAGAGCGTGAGCAGGCTGTCGCGCCACTCGGTCTCGAGCCGGTGCAGGCCGCTGGTCTCGAGGGCGTCGAGCAGCCGCTCGAAGTCGCCCGCGGACGCCTCGGGGTCCGCGAGCAGGTTGGGGTTCGGCCAGCGGTCGAGGAAGCCGGCCATGATCCGGCCGGCGCTCTCACGCTGCTGCTCGTGCGCCTCGGCCGCGGAGCGGCGGTCCTCCGCCAGTCGCTGCGCCGCCGTGGCGAGCGCTGCGTCGAAGCGGACCAGGACGTCCGAGGCGCTGCCGGACGCCGCGGCCTCGGTCAGCGTGAACCGGGCGTCGAGGAAGGCGCGCTGGTCGTCGTCGAGCTCGCGTCCGGCGCGCTCCGCCGCATCGAGAACCGCCTGGCTCGCGTCGACGTCGTCGACCACGACGGCCCACTCCGCCTCGATCCGCTCGCGTTCCACACCGGCGCGCGCGATCTCCTGGCGGACGCGCTCGAGGCGGCCGCGCAGCCCGTCGATCTGCTCCTGCAGGCCGGCGAGCTCGGGGTTCGCCTCCGCCGCCTCGGCGCCGACCGCCTCCCAGCGCTCCTGCTCGGCGAGCAGCGACTCGACGTCGACCGTCTCCCAGCTCACCAGCGCGAGGCGGGCGTGGCGCGTCATCCGGTCGTCGAGCGCATCGAGGGCCTCCTCCGCCGCCGACGCCGCCGAGACGGCCGCCGCGCTGCGGGCCCGGGCCGCCTCGACCAGGGCGTTCAGCTCGCGGAGTCGACGGGAGTTGGAGAAGCCGAGGACGTTCGCGGCGCCGTGGCCGCCGTGCGCACCGCGCTGCCCCTGCGAGAGCTGACCGGTGAGGGTCAGGGCGAGCCGGTGGCGTCCGAGCTCCGCAGCGCTGTCGACGCACACGTAGCCGAAGCGGTCCTCGAGCCGGTCCTGCAGCCAGCCGGTGAAGGCGGTGGCTCGGTAGTCGAGGCGCCCGGGCAGCGTCTGCGGGTCGAGGCCCCGCACCTCCTCGAGCCCGGTCTCCACGCCCTCGTAGCGGAGCCGGACCGGGAGCCGGAGGGAGTCGATGGCGCGGCGGAAGCGGTCGAGGTGGGCGGAGTCGATCATCAGCGTCGTCGCGAAGCCGCCGAGGGCGAGCGTGAACGCCTCGCGCCAGGGCTCGAACTCGGCACGCACCTCGACCAGCTCGCCGACGAAGGGCAGGTCGTCGGCGGTGAGGCCGGCTGCCTCCGCGATCCGCTCGCGCGCCTCGTGCAGAGGCCGGGGGATGCTGTCCCGACGGTCCGAGGCCGAGCGCTGCTCCGCCTCGAGCTCGGCGAGATCGCGCGCCGCGGCCTTCCGCTCGGCGACCGCGTCCGACCAGGCCGCACGGGTGCTGCGCTTGGCGTCGGCCGCGCTCGCCGCCCGGGCGAGCACCGCCTCGAACCGCTCGCGGGTGGTCTCCGGCTCGCCGAGAGCGCGCAGGTCCTCCTCGAGCCGGGCGCGGTTCTCGCGCGCCGCGCCCAGCCGCCGCTCCACCTCGCGGAGCTCGCGCTGGGCCGTCTCGAGGCGGTCGCCGCCGGAGGCCCGCAGCACCTCGGCGAGCCCGTCCCGCTCCGACTCCGCCGCCTCGGCGAGGGCCCGCTTCTCGCGGAGCACGGCGTCGACGGCGCGGGTGCGCTCGCGCAGCTCGGCCTCGACGTCGCGCAGCAGGCCGAGGCGCTGCTCAGCGCGCCATAGGGCCGCCGGCGACACCGGGGCATCGAACTCCCCGAGTGCGTCGATGAGGCGCACGCGCTCCGCGGACGCGGCGATGCGCAGGCGCAGGCCCCGCAACGGCTCGAGTGCCGCGACCTGCTGGCGCGCGGTGAGCATCCGCTGCCGCGTGCTCTCGAGCTCGTCGAAGTGGGCGACGACCGCGTCGGCGGAGGCCAGGGTCTCGGGCTCCTCGAGCACGAGCCGCTTGTAGAGGTCGTCGACGGTCGTGATCTGCTGACCGGCCTGGATGCGGGCGAGCAGGCTCATCGCCTTCGATCCGGCTCCCGCCGCTCCGATGCCCAGCACCGCGTGCAGACGCGCCGAGAACTCGCGGTCGGTGCCGAGCGGATCCAGGCCCGCCGCGCGCAGCGACGCGTCGGAGAAGCGGTGCGCCGCCGCCCGGTCGAGCGCGGCGAGGTCGACCGGGCCCTCGGCGCTCGCGCGGATCCGCACGGTCTCCTCGAGCACCCGGGAGCCGGCCGGGACGTACCAGGCGCGGACCGCGCTGAAGCGCGAGCCGTCGTGGTCGACCCAGGTCATCGCGACGGCGGTCCAGGTGTCGACTCCGTCGCCGCGCAGGACGCGCATGGTCGTGCCCTCGTCCGTGCGCGACTCGTCGAGCTTGCCGCGCGCGTAGGAGAGGATGTTGCGCTGGTCCTCGCCGCGCGGACGGCCCGTCACTCCGCCGTTCGAGGCGCCGTTGAACGGCGTGGTGTGCGGCATCATCAGGGCGATGTAGGCGTCCATCAGCGTGGACTTGCCGGAGCCGGAGCCGCCGCAGAGGAGCGTGGCGCCGGGCGAGAAGCGGACCCGGTGCGCGCCGTCGTAGCCGCCCCAGTTGACCAGCTGCAGGTCCTCGGCGAGCCACTGCTGACCGCGGGAGGCGGCGGGGATCAGGCCGAAGAGGGTGTCGAGCATCGTCATCGGGGGTCGTCCTCCGGGTCAGGGGTGTCGTCGTCGGTCGGCTCGTCGTCCAGCGGCTCGTCGTCCGTCGGCTCGTCGTCCGTCGGCTCGTCGTCCGCGACATCGGCTCCGCGCAGGACGCCGTCCGTGGGCGGGTCCGCGTCCTCGTCGAGGCCGTCGCCCTCGAGCGCGTCGTCGTCCGCCTGCTCCGGATCGTCCGAGCCGGGCTCCTCGGCGGGCGCCGCGTCTGCGACCACCGAGGAAGCGGCCTCGCCCGCCCGCCCGCGCAGCCAGTCGCTCAGCTCCCGCAGCTTCGGCGCGCTCAGCACGATCTCCACGATCGGGCTGATCCGGTACCGCCCTGCGGACTCCTCGTCGACGATGCCGTCGCGGCCGAGCCGCTCCAGCGCCTTGCGGACCATGCGCTGCCGGCGGGCGGTGTCGCGCTCGGCGTCGGCGAAGTAGCTGAGCACCGTCTGCTCGACCTCCTCGACGTCCACGCGCGCCGACGCCTCGCCGGCCGCCGACTCCCGCTGATGGACCGTGCGCAGGTGCACCAGCACCAGCGTCTCGGCGCGGGTGTAGGGGAGGTCGCGCAGCAGCACCGGCATCTCGACCTCGTCGGAGCGCACCTGCTGCTTGTAGGCGACCCCGCGCTCGTGGTCGACGACGAGCCGCACGAACAGGTCGTTCAGCCGCGACTCGATCAGCTGCCGGTGCTCCTGGAGCACGGCCCACTGCTCGCGGTGGCGGTCGGCGAGGAGGAAGCGGCGCTGCAGCACGTGCACGAGCACCCGGCGCACCTCGGTGTCGAGGACGCCGCGGTCGCCGGGGAAGAGCTCGTCGGGGTCCTCCTCCATCGACACGGGCGCGATGAACGGATCGGCGGCGGTCCCGTCGGTCGCCAGGGTGTCACTCATCGTCGGTCTCCTCCTCGGTGCGGGCGGTCACGGATCCGAAGGCGAAGCGGCGCACGGTCCCGTCGGGTCGGCGCGTGCTCACGACGGAGTAGCCCTCGCGGTCGACGAGGCCCGTCCGGTGCGCGATCTCGAGCAGCCCGAGCAGGTCGACGGGCCGTCGCGTGTCCTCCGGAGCCGCGCTGAACGCGTCCGCCAGATCGAACTCGTCGCCGAGCTCCGCCACGTAGGCCTCCAGCTCCGCGTAGCGGGGACCGCCCCAGGCCCGGCTGTCGTCGCCGACGAACTCGGCGTCGCCGTCGTCTCCGGCCAGGGGCGCCGGCCCGCCGGCCGGACGCACGTCTCCCAGGGTCTGGCGCAGGTGGCCGATCCCGGCGACGGGCAGGTGCCGCAGCGGCGCGACCGGCGCGTCCGGCGAGATCCCGCCCGTCCACTCCTGGAGCCCCGCCATCACGTCGCGCAGCAGCTCGTCCACCTGGCGGTCGCGAGCCGGGTCGTGGGTGCGGACCTGGCCCGTGATGACGTGGGACGCGCGGCGCTGCGCGGTCAGGACCTCCTGCACGCCCAGCTCCACCCGGCGGCCGATCGCGGCCAGCTCCGCGCGCTGGGCGGGGTCCATCAGGCGGGAGAACGGCTGCACGAGCACGGTGTGCAGCTGATCGGCGAGCGCGTCGATCCGCTCGGGGTCGCCCAGGAGGCGGAGGGCTCCGGCGAACGCACGGCCCTCGCTGGTGGCCTGCATCACGTGCTGACCTCGCTCGAGGTACTCCCGCAGCACCTCGCCGGTCGGGCGGACGTCGCGGCGCAGGTCCGCGACCACGTCGCGCTGCATCGCCTTGATCGACTCCGCCACCCGCGCGAAGTCGGCCGGCAGCTCGCGGGCGAGGTGCACCACGTTCTCGGCCTCCTCCAGGAGCTGCTCGTCGTCGGCCGGCTCGAGACCGGCGCCCTCCTCGAGTGCGGCGATCTCGGCGTCCAGGCGCGCCCGCTCCTCGCGGAGCCGCGAGAGGCGGGCCTCCGGGTCGGGATCGACATCCGCGGCCAGCCGCTCGACCGCCTCCAGCAGGGTGCGCACCCGCGAGTTCGAGACGCGCGTGCGTCCACCTCCGGTGCGCCCGGTGATCTCGAGGGCGCTCACGGCGTGGGCGCTCAGCCGGTAGACCTCGGCCTCGCCCTCGATCTGCGGCACGAGCCAGCCGACGCGGACCCAGTAGCGGCACACCTCGCGCGCCGTGCCGCTCGGCAGCGCGCGCTCGACCTCGTCGTACCCGGCCGAGCGCAGCTCCTCGAGCAGCTCCCCCACCTCGGCGTGCGCGTCAGCGACGGCCACCACCTGCCGGTCGACGGTGAACACGAGCGACAGGGCGGCGACGACGAACGGGGCGTACCGGCCGTGGAGGAGATCCAGGGTCGGCGTCCGGAAGGCGCCGAGGGAGCGCAGGTAGGCGGCCTCGGCGCGGGAGTTCGACATCGCCCTCAAGGATAGGCGGCGGGCCGGGCGCCCGAGGACGGCCGCGCCTGGGCCGCAATCCGACCAGCGCCTTCAGGCGCCGTCGGGGCGGAAGCCTTTGTAGAGCGTGAGCGCGAGGGCGGTGCGGTCGCGGAGGCCGAGCTTGCGCAGCAGCGCCGAGACGTGGTTCTTCACGGTGCCCTCGGCGAGCACGAGGGCGGCCGCGATCTCCCTGTTGTTCCGCCCTTCGGCCACCAGCTCGGCGACCACCCGCTCGCTCCGCGTGAGCAGCGTCAGCGGGCTCTCGCCGGTGCGACCCGGCTGGACGGCCGGCCGGGCGACGCGCGGATCGATCACCATCCCCCCGGCGATCACCGCGTCGAGGGCCACGACGAGACCCTCCACCGAGGTGTCCTTCAGGAGGAATCCGGAAGCGCCGGCCGAGAGGGCCGCCTGCACGAGCGCGTCGTCGTCGAAGGTCGTCAGAAGGAGGACGGGCAGACGCGGATGGAGCTGCGCACACTCGGCGGCGAGCTCCACGCCGCCCATGACCGGCATCCGCGCGTCGGTGACGACGACGTCCACCTCCGTCGTGCGCAGAATGTGCAGAGCAGCCTGTCCGTTCTCGGCCTGGGCCGAGACCACGACACCCTCGACCGTCGAGAGGAGCATGACCAGCCCACGGCGGATCATCTGCTGGTCCTACACCAGCAGCACTCGCCTCGGTGTCGTCTCCGTCACGAGGCGCGGCTCTCCCGTTCCCCGTCGGCGCCTCCGAGAGGGATCGAGAGGCGCAGGAGGAACCGGTCGCCGATGCGCCGCGCCGTCAACCGACCTCCGCGAGCCGTCGCGCGATCGTCGAGGCCGCGCAGCCCGAACCCCAGCACAGGCTCGCCGTCGCTGATCCCGTTGCTCCTTCCCGCGCCGATGTCGCTGAGCAGCGAGAGCTCGAGCCGGACGTCGTCCGTCTCGATATCGATGCGGACTCTGCGGGCAGCGCCGTGCCGCAGAGCGTTCGTCAGCCCTTCCTGCACGCCTCGGTAGACGACGAGCGCGGTCTCATCGTCGCTGGTGAGCACACGGTCCGACGCCTCGTCGCCGACCACATCCACGGTCACGCCCGTGCCGCGGAAGGACTCCGCGATCAACTCCAGCGCAGCCAGGCCGCGGGCGCCCGCGTCCCGGAAGGGACTGAGCGCTCGTACCCACATCCGCATGTCCGCGAGAGCCTCGCTCGACGTGGATCGGGCGGTGCGGACCTCGGCCCACGCCTGCTCGGCATCGGCGGAGCGCAGGCGATCAGCGAGCTCGAGACTCATCGAGACGAGGGTCAGCTTGTACCCGAGGCCGTCGTGGAGCTCGCGTGCGCTCCGGGCGCGCTCGTCCGACAGCAGCAGCTCCTTCTCCGTCTCGGAGGCGCGATGCAACCGCCTGATCACACGCTGGTCGGCGGATCGCTCGCTCTCGAAGCCGCGAAGAGAGAGTCCCAGGGCGATCCCGAAGCACATCAGCACGGCCACGGGCACCACGTTGAGCAGACCGTCGAGCACTCCGGAGAGCAGCGCCCTCCCCGAGCCGACGGCGCCCCCGACATGGAGGGCCAGTCCGACGGAGGCGATCCAGATCATCGCGTGCGCCCCTGCGCGGAGCGAGACGTCGACCACCGCGAACGCCACGACGAGGAGGAGGACCGGGATCGTGAAATCGAGCCGGCCGAAGACGACGACCGGCGTCGCCGCGACGATGGACACCGTCGTCACGGCGACCCCGTGTCCCGCTCGGATCAGTCGGGGCCGGACGGCCCAGAGCCCGGCGATCACAGGCACCAGCGCGAGCCATGTGACCGCGACCGCTGCACCCGTGCCTCTCTGCGCGGAGTCCACGACGCCCAGGATCCCTGCCAGGACGAGGCAGCACAGGGCGATCGCCTGAAGTGCGATGACGGTCCTGTCCACGGTGCTCGACAGGGACGGCGCGACCGCGACCCGCTCGTGTCCTGCCGCTGACGGCGCAGAGATCTCCGCCGCCGTCTCCGGAGTTGAGCCCATGTCGACAACTGTAGCTCCGACTCCGGGATGCCGACCCGTGACCGCAGTCACGCCCTCACCGTGACTCCGGTCATCCTCATCCGTGACTTCGGCGGGAGGTGGTCGACTGCGGACCTTCCTAGCCTCGAAGTCAGCGCCGGGAGCCGCATCCCGCACCGCGAGACAAGTCGGACAGGAAAGGGAAGCGATGCCGCTCGACCTCGAATATCTCCGGTACTGCCGCCCGGGCAACCCGTTCTACGCGGTCGCCGAGGAGGGGGACGACATCGATGGCGACGCCTTCGACGTCGCGTCCTTCGCTCCGGAGGACTGGCAGGTGAGGGAGTCGCGGCCGTGGCGGAACTGGATGCCGGACGGTTGCCTCCTCCCTCGTCAGGGATGGAAGCTCCACCTCTCGTCGACACTCGATGACGCGGAGAAGGTCCTCGCCGCTGCTGCACGCTACTGCTTCGCCTCCCGACTGCCTTTCAAGCATCTCTCGACCACCTCTCACCTTCTGATGCAGAACGGCAAGTACGCCGATCGAGCGGGAGCTGGGAAGTTCATCACCGTGTATCCCGGTTCGGACGACGAGTTCGCCCGAGCGCTGGAGGACCTCGACGTCCGTCTTCGCGGGTTCAGAGGCCCGTACGTACTGTCCGACCGGCGGTGGAAGTCCGGGCCTGTGCACTTCCGTTACGGCGCCTTCGTCCCGTCCGAGACGGAGAGCGGCTTCGTCTCGACGGTGCTCGACCCGGACGGGAACGAGGTGGAGGACGTCCGGCGGCCGACGTTCACACCTCCCCCGTGGGCTTCACTACCGGAGTCCGTCACTGTCGGGGCGGAGAACGAGGAAGAGGTCGCCTTCGGCTTCACGATGCTCTCAGCGCTGCACTTCTCGAACGGTGGTGGTGTCTATCTCGCTGAAGCGACAACCGACGAATTCGTGCCGATCGGGACGATCGTGGTCCTCAAGGAGGCGCGCCCGCACGCCGGGTTGGACGCCGACGGAGTCGACGCCGTGACTCGCCTGGCTCATGAGGAGGAGGTGCTCGTCGATCTGCAGTCCCTGGACTGCGTACCCGTCTTCTACGGATCCTTCACGGCCTGGGAGCACCGATACCTGGTCATGGAGTACATCGAGGGGAACGATCTGAAGCGCGAATGGATGACGAGGACTCCGCTGCTCCGACCAGCACCGTGGCGCGTCGGTGACCCTGCATACACCTCCTGGCTGACCACGACCGTCGCTCGCCTCGACGTTGCTCTCGCCTCCGTGCACCGCGCAGGATGGCTGCTCGGCGACATCCACCCGAAGAACGTCATCATGCGGAACGGCACGCACCCGTGCTTCCTCGACTTCGAGTTCGCGCATCGAATGGATCCGGAGTGGCGTTGTCGCCAGGGAGCGCCCGGCTACGAGCCCCTGGAAGGCCTGAAGGGGACGGAAGCGGACGAGTGGTCGCTCGGCATCCTCGAACTCGATCTCCTCTTCCCCCAAGCGACGATCGCCGACCAGGGCAACGTCGCGAAGATCGAGCAGCTCCTCCGAGCAGCCGCAGACGATCTCGCGGTTCCGCCCGCCGTGCTGCGGTCGATCAGGACCTCCACCCTCGACGTACTCCCCGCCTCCGGTCAGAGGTCGATCGACGAAGACGTCGGTCGACTCGCCGCCCTCTCGGACGACCAGCTGCGCGGCCAGATCGCCCGCGGTGTCGCATCGGTGCTTCAGTGGACGGACGACTCGCCGGTCGTTCCCGGAGACATCCCTGTCCTCGCCCGCGACAGCGCGGACCACCGTGCCGGATTCCCCTACGGCGCGGCTGGAGTCGTCGCTGTCTTAGGACGATCCGGAGATGTCGACCTCGAGGCCGCCGATCACTGGCTCGCCGCTCGCGTGGCCCAGGTGCGGTCGCGTGGTCTCTGCGGACGCGAGGGAATTCGCTACGCGGCTCGCCAGGCAGGACTCGCGCGCACACTCGAGGTCCTCGACCGCAGGCCCTCGGCCGCCCCTTCAGGTCCGACGCTGTGGTCGGGGTGGGCCGGTGCAGGGCTCGCCGAGCTCGCAGATGGAGGGGACCCGTCGGAGGCGGCCCACCATCTCACGGCTGCTCGATGAGGACGTCCGAGGAGCCTCCGTCGGCCTCCTGCACGGATGGTCTGCGGCCGCGATCCTGTTCGCCCGACTCCACGAAGCCACTGGCGACGACTTGTACATCACGCTCGCGATACGAGCCGTCGACGCCGATCTGGCGCGCTGTGCGAACACCCGGAACAACACTCTCGAGTTCGATGAGGGATGGAGGACTCTTCCTTACCTGGGGATCGGCTCGACCGGGCCCGGCCTGGCGATCCTGGAGCTGCGGCGGGTCACGGGCGAGGAGCTCTTCGCCGATCCCCTCGCGTCCATCGACGCCGCCGCGTCCTACCAGCAGTGCGCGCAGGCCTCACTCGCCCACGGTCTGTCCGGATTCCTCGTCTACCTCCGCCGCCGCGTACTGCACCGCCCGAGCGCGGAACTCGAGGAGGTCCTCCGCTCGCACGTCCGGTCGCTGCGCCTGCACGCCGTGCTCGACGACACCGGCGTCTTCTTCCGCGGCAACCAGAACCTCCGACTCTCGTCGGACTACCTGACCGGCTCGCTCGGAGTGCTCGCAGCGCTCGACGAGCTCGAGACCGGACGCTCCGCCCTGCCGTTCGGACTCTGACCGAGTCGGCCCGAGACGAGGAGAGGAGGTGATCACATGAACCGGATCCTCGATTTCCAGACCCTCGAAGGTGAGGCCGACGCGCACGACGCCGCGCGCGTCAGCACCTTCAGCGTCATCTCGCCGTGCCCGGGCTGGCCCAGCTCTATCACGTGGGGCAACTGCTGATAGTCGCTACCGGGCGCCCGCGATCCAGCATGACGTGGATCGCGGGCGTCTCACGAGTAAGACGTCCCCACCTTCGTCGAGGAGAAACGCTCATGATCCCCACCCTCCAGGCTCGAGCCGTCGAGCAGGTCATCACCGTAGGCCGGCAGCGGACGACCGTCCTGCGGGGCTGCGACATCGATCTGGAAGGGGGCGGGCTCACCGCTGTCGTCGGCCGCTCCGGCTCCGGCAAGTCCTCTCTCCTGATGTGCCTCAGCGGACTGGACCGGCCGACGTCCGGCGTCGTCGAGGTCAACGGCCGGGACGTGAACAGGCTGTCAGCGGCCGATCGCGCTCGCATGCTCCGCGCCCAGATCGGGTTCGTGTTCCAGCAGTACAACCTCGTGCCCTTCCTCGATGTCGAGGAGAACATCGCGCTCCCCTTCAGGCTCGACCGATCACCCGTGCCGCACGACCTGATCGGTGGACTCGTGGAATCGTTCGGCCTGCGCGACCGGCGCCGTGCGCCGGCGCGAACGCTCTCGGGAGGTGAGCAGCAGAGGACCGCTCTCTGCCGCGCCCTTGCACGGCGGCCCGGCATCGTCTTCGCCGACGAGCCGACCGGCGCCCTCGACTCGCAGAGCTCGCGGGTCGTCCTGTCGACTCTGAGGACGATGGCGGACGAGGGCCAGATGATCGTGATGGTCACGCACGATCTCGACGCCGCAGCCCTCGCGGACACGGTCGTGGTGATGCACGATGGTCGGACCGTGCGGACGACCGGACGCTGCACCAGCCATGAGCTGCTGAGCATCCTCGAAGAGGCCGGGGCCTGACTCGTGTCCCGTTACGTCGTACGCCTGTTCGCCGACGAGTGGCGCCGATGGTCTCCCGCGATCGCTGTGGTCGCCCTGATGGCGACGCTGATCGGGTTGTGCGTTCAGCAGTTCGCCTGGACCGGCGACCCCGCATTCACCGCCGCTGTCACGGAGGCCGGCGTCGCGCTCGGGGAGTTCCGGATCCTCTCGATCACGATCTACACTGTCGTGGCGCTCGTCGGCTGGGTCGCCCTGATTATCGTCGGCCGAGCGAGCGTTCTGGCCACAGGACGCACGCACGCGCTCTGGCTCCTGCTGGGCGCCTCCCGAGCCCAGGTGTTCGTCGTCACTCTCCTCGTGCTCGGCATCGTGAGTCTCCTCGGCGCCGGCATCGGAGCGCTCCTCTCGACACTGCTGGCGTTCTGGGCGGTTCCCGCATTCAACGGTGCCGTCTCGTCCGAGGTCGATCTTCCGAGCTTCTCGCTCGCGCCCTGGGCTCCGGTGGTCACGCTGGCGCTCGGCACGCTCACCGCTCTGGCGGGCGGAGTCCTGCCCGCGCGCCGCGCCGCCCGCACGCCGCCGAGCGCCGCGCTGCGTGAAGTCGGGAGCGGTCGACCGGGTACGGCGATGCGCGCGGTGCGGATCGGCTGCGGCATCGCCCTCCTCCTCATCGCCTCCGGCCTTGTCACGGCATCCGCCTCTGCTCGAGAACTCGGAGCGACCGGACCGGCGCCGATGTTCAACCTGGCCGTCGACGTAGGAGGCAGCGTCCTCGTGGCCGTCTACCTCCTCTGCCCGGAGGTGATCGCGCTCGTCTTCCGGGCTCTGCACGCGCTCTCCGCCCGATCGGGTCTCGTCGTCGCGGCTCTCGGAATCCGCGCGGCAGCAGCCCGGGTGCAGGTCAGCACCGCCACGATCGCGCCGCTCACGGCAGGGCTGGGGGCGATAGCCGTGCTCCTGTGCGCGGTGGAGTCCGTCGTCGCCATGACGACGGCGGTCCGGCCCGGGACCCGCGCCGATCTCACCGATGTTCTGACGATCGTCGCAGTCGTAGCCGTGTCGATGCTCGCCACCAGCGCCACTGTCGTCGCTCTCTCTGCGCAGAACCGCGAGCGCGAGATCGCCCTGCTCCAGGCAGCGGGCCTGCAGCGCCGACAGATCATCGGGCTCGTCGTCTCCGAGAGCCTCGCGATGTCCCTCGCCGCTTCCACAGCAGCTGCCGCACCCGTCGCCGCCACCGGCGCGGTCTGCTGGCTCGTCAGTCGCGCAGCACTGGGCGAAGGGGTAGTGATCTGGCCGGTCCCGAGCGTCGTTCTCGGCCTCATCGGCTCGTGGATCGTGCTCTCGCTGATCCTCCTGATTCCCGCGCAGGCTCGGCTTCGCCGTCCCCCTGGACCGAGGTTGCGTGAGCAGGGTGTCTGACGTGATCACGGGTCGCGACGGACTGCCGCCTCGGGTTTCTGCGATCGCCGGAGGGCTGCGACATCTCGCAGCTCTGCAGCCGTCGAGCGCAGCCGCGGAGCCGACAGGCCCCCGGCAGGTGCTCCTCCGGGATCCCGACGGGCGCCCCGTGCAGCACACCCTCGTCATCGCACCGCAGGAGTCTCTGGTGCTCTCGCCGGGCGCCGCCGCTTTCGCACTTGTGAGCGATCAGGACGGTGATGAGCATCACCGGATCCGCGTCGCCGTCGCGACCAGGAGCGGAGCCGTCGAGATCGTTCAGGACGAGCGCCCCGTCTCCCCGCGCATCCGATCGTTCTCGGACGGATTCCTCTGGATAAGGCGGAACGACGCGGGTCGGCCCTGGCAGGCGGTCTGGTGGCATCGCAGCCTGACGACTCCCCACGTGCTGCTCGAAGAGCCCGATCAGGCTCGGAGGCTCGATCTGCGCAGCGTCGCCGGGGCGATCGCCGTACTCGCATCGAGAGGGGCGCGCGACTCCCGGTACTGGGTGCTGACCGGAGAGGAGAGCAGTCCCCCGACGTGCCGTCGCCTCGACCTCGGCACGGAGAACGCGGATGTCTCCGCCTGCAGGGGCGGCCTCGCGGTCCTGTATCGACGGCACGGAGTCGTCCGGATGACCGGCTCGACGCGTCCTCTCGAGGTTCCCGTTCCGAAGGCCCTTCAGGCGGAGCACCTGCAGGAGGCCCAGGGTGAGCTCTTCGTACTCGGTCGGTCGTCCGGCAGGAGAGCGGTGTGGCTGCCCGGCGGCGGGGCAGACGCGCTCTGGCTCGCGCCGGCGGCCGGGACCCTTGTTCCCGCCGTCGATCCGATCACCCGCCACCCGATCATGCTCGTCTCCTCCCCTGCTCACCGCGCCCACTGCGTCACCCCTGTACCGGGTAAGGCACTCGCCACCGAGGTCACAGAACGGATGAAGGTCACGTCACTCACTGCGCCGAGCCGGGACGGCACCCTCGTCCCGCTCACCCTGATGACTCCTGACGGCGCCGACAGCTGTCCCGTCGTCGTCCACGTCTACGGCGCCTACGGCATCAGCCTCGAGGGGCCGTTCGATCCCTTCACGGACGACCTCCTCGCGCGCGGAGCCGCGATCGCCTACTGCCATGTCCGCGGGGGCGGAGAGAACGGCCCGGAGTGGCATCGGCAGGCGACCGGCCTCGGCCGCGAGCGCCCGATCGAGGACCTCCTCGCCTGCCTGGCGTTGCTTCGTGAGCTTCCAGGGATCGACTCGCACCGGCTCCTTCTCACCGCGGCGAGCGCGGGCGCGCTGGTCGCTGCGACGGTCTGCCTCCGTCGCCCCGCAGAACTCCGTGGCCTCCACCTCGTGCATCCCTTCCTCGATCCCGTCGGCGCGCTCGATGATCGCTCCGCAGCCGCGGCGGCGTCCGACCGTGAGGAGTTCGGTGACCCTGACTGGATCCTCGCGAGCGGGCTCTCTCCACTCGCGACGATCGCCACAATGGTGGGGCGGAGCCGACCGCTTCCGCGCGCGTGGATTCGAGCCGGTCTCCGCGATGCCCGAGTCGACGCGTCGGCGATCGCGGAATTCGCAAGCGCCTACCGGGCAGTGGCTGAGCGCGACGATCCCGCGCACGTCGTCCTCCGTGCGACCTCGGGCGGTCACCTCAGCGGACTGACGCCCGAGGAGTCCCACCAGGAGAACGTCCTCGCTCACGCCTGGACGCTCGACCTCCTCGGCCTGGCCTGACCCGTCGAGCGCAAGGACGAGGGCGATCGTTCCGGCGGGAGCCGATCTCGTCCAGGCGAGAACTGCCCTACGGCGTCACTGGCCGGCACCCGACACCCCGCTCGCCGAGCCGTGCGGCATCGCCACGCACCGCCACAACGAGAACCCGGTGACCGCGGAGGCGTGCTCTCCCGACTCCGTCGCCGCCGGCCCCCACTCCTGCAGCTGTGTGCATCCGTCCGCCACCACGGCCTTCCGCACCGACTCGGTCGGTGGCGCCGAGTTCTTCAGAACCAGCAGAGGCGTGCGTCCTGCCGCGATCATCCCGGCGACGTCCTGCTCGGTGAAGACCCGCGCCTGGCCGGAGTAGCCGCCGTCGGTGAGCACGCTCGCGCCGGTCGCCGTGATGATCGGCGCCGAGATCGCCCAGGAGTCGGTGAGGAACAGGGGCGCTCCGTCCACCCCGCCGCCGGCGGCACGAGCAGCGGCGACCAGTGCGGTCTCGTCGGCGGTCATCGAGTCGTGCCCGCCGACCGCGTCCGGCGACGAGACCGCGAACGGAGCCGAGGTCTCGGCCCTCTGCGGGAAGCGCAGGCCGACGAGCGCGTCCCCGCCCGACCCGTCGAGGGACGCGTCGAGCACCTGGAGGCTGAACGCGATCGGCCCTGCCAGGATCACGACGGCCGCTGCGAGCGCGACCGAACGATGCCGGGCCGCGCCTCTGCTCGCCGCCGCACCGCCCCTACTCCACCGGGCCGCCACCGCGACCACGACGAGCCCTGCTCCGGCGAGCGCCGCGAGCGGCAGGCCCAGCACCGACGGCAGCTGCCCGCCCACGGCGAGCGCCGCGCTCCACGCCGTCTGCCCGACCAGGAGGAGCGGCAGCACCAGCCGCGCGCCGACCCGGGGCGACGCGAGCAGCCGCACCCCCTCCGCCCAGCCCAGCGCGGCGAGGAGCGCCAGCTGCACGCCGATCGCCGCGACGTACGCCATGTGCGGCACCGTCGCCACCGAGAGCACGCCCGCCGCTGTCACCAGCCACACCGCGAGGCAGACCAGGAGGGCGAAGGCACCGCGGGCACCTCCCCGCCTCCCCCGCCGCGGCCACCAGCGCACGGCGCCGAGCACCAGCCCGGCGAGCGCCGCGGGATACAGCCAGCCGACCTGCGTCGCGTACTGCGCCAGCAGCAGCTTGGCCGGCGAAGACCCCGCTGCTCCGCCCATCGTCGCCACGTGGGCGGAAGCGACGACGGCGCCGGGCACCGCTCCCGGGATCAGCCGGTCGAGCCCGTTGAACCCGAACACCATCGCGAAGACGTCGTTCCCCGTCGACCCGTCGATGTAGGGCCGGTCCCCTGCCGGCACCGCCTGCATCGCGACCATCCACGCCACCGAGGCGCCCACCACGACGGCCAGGAGCCCGCCCGCCCAGGCGAGGGCTCGGCGCCACCCGCGCACCCCGACGAGAGTCGCCACCACGAGCGCCGGCAGGACGAACCAGGCCTGCATCATCTTCGCCTGGAAGCCGATCCCGATGGACAGCCCGGTCATCAGCAGCGGCCACCACCGCTCCGTCAGCACCGCGCGCTGCCACCACACCAGCGCCACGGCGAGTGCCGCCGTGAGCAGCCCGTCCTCCATCGGGTGCCCGAACATCGACACGAAGATCGGCGTGCTCGCCGCCGCTGCCGCCGCGACCAGCCCGAGCCCCCGGCCGCCCCATCGGAGCCCGACGACCGAGCACGCCGCGACCGTGATCAGCCCCTCGATCAGCTGCGGCAGCGCGATCGACGACGTCGACATGCCGAACAGCCGGATGCTCAGCGCTTGCGGCACCGCGAACCCCGCCAGCTTGTCCAGCGTCACCGTGGCGGCGGGATCGAAGGCTCCGAACGCCAGCGCGTGCCACGACTCCGACATCGACCGTGCCGCCGCCTCGTAGAAGACGGCGTCTCCGCCCCGGGCGAGATTCCAGCCGGTGAGGACCGTCGAACCGCACAGGATCGCGAGGAGGGTGAGCCGCGCCCACCAGGGTTCGCGCCACCAGCGGGCGAGCGGAGCGGAGTGGGTCACGTCCACCGACGCTAGGGAGCCGGCCTGCCGCCGCCCTTGCGGGCGGTCGGGGAGACGCCGTGCATGCCGCTCCGGCTTCTCAGTCCGGACGCCGCCGGCACGGCCGACGACCAGGAAGGGTGCCGCGCCGCCCCGGTGACCCTCTAGGGTGCGGACATGCCCCGCTCCATGGCCGACCTCTCCTTCCGCCGCGCCCAGTGGGAGCAGCGCTATGCACCGCACGTGGCTCCCGTGAACCGCTGGGTCGACGAGCTGCGGAACCCCTACGGACGCGGCTGGCTGCCCTACGTCGCTCCCCTGCACGGCGGAGTGGAGGCGCGCGTCCTCAGCGTCCTCCGCGATCCCGGCCCCGCCACCCAGGACGGCGTCGGAAGCGGCTTCCTCTGCACCGAGAACGACGACCCGACGGCGGAGATCATGGCCGGGCTGATGGACGAGGTGGGCCTCGCCCCCGCCGACCTGCTGCCATGGAACGCCTACCCCTGGTACATCAACCAGGCGCCGAACGCCGAGCAGCTCGACGCCGGCGTCGAGACCGTCCTGCATCTGCTCGCGCTCGCCCCCGACGTCGAGGTGGTCCTCCTGCAGGGCGGCGACGCCGATCACGGCTGGCGGCGCCTCCTCAGGCGACACCCGGCGATCGAGCGCGAGCGCGGCCTCACGGTGATCCGCACCTTCCATCCGTCGCGACAGGCGCTCTGGGCACGGGATCCCGCCGAGCGGGAGGCGCGCTCCGCTCGACGTCGCGAGGCCATCGCCGAGGTCGCCGCAGCGCTCCGGTGAGCGGTCCGCAGCGTCACGACGAGGCCCGGAAACGACGGAAGCCCTGACGACGACCAGTGGTCTCATCAGGGCTTTCCGTCGGGCTGACAGGATTTGAACCTGCGACCCCTTGACCCCCAGTCAAGTGCGCTACCAAGCTGCGCCACAGCCCGTGGCAGACCGGGCCGAGGCCCGGGCAACTCGACTACCTTAGCGGATGCCGACGCCGGAAGTGAAAACGAGCGGGCCCCGTAGACTCGCTGGGCGGAACGCGTCGGCACGGGTCGACGCGCCGTCGGCAGCTCGGGAGGCGTCAGCAGTGGATGCGCGGCAGAAGCGATCACAGGTGGCCCTGCACCGGGCGATCGTCGAACTCGCGACCGGCCGCGACGTCGCCACCCTCACCGTCTCCGAGATCACCGATCTCGCCGGCGTGAACCGCTCCACCTTCTACGCCCACGCCTCGTCCGCCGCGGAGCTGCTCTGCGCCGCCCTGCAGGACGAGCTCGACGCGATCCGGGAGGGCTACCTCCAGCAGCTCCGGAGCGGTGCCGCGACCGACGCGAGCATCCGCGAGGGCACCTCCCGCGTCCTCGGCCACCTGGACGGCCACCGCGACCTCTACCTCCGCGCCTTCGACGCCCCCGGCGGGGACTCGGGCCTCCGCGCGATGCTGGCAGGGCACTTCCGCACCGCCGTCTCCGCGACGCTCGACACGGGGATCCTCGACGTCCCGGCCGCGGACGCACCGCTCGGCTTCCTCGAGGACGCGACGGCCTCGTTCCTCGCGGCGGGCTCCGTCGGCCTGATGGAGCAGTGGCTCCGTCTGCCCGCGCCCCGCGATCCCGGCAGCTACCTCGCCGCCTACCGACGGCTCCTGCCGCCGTGGTGGCCCTTCGCCACCGGCGACTGACCGGCCTCGTCGGGCGCCGCTGCGCAGACGCTCGCCGAGAGAGTCGACCGCTCGGCTCGAGGGCGGCCGCAACTCCGCAAGCCGGACCGCGCGGCTCCTCGCTCCCTCTCGAGAGAGCTGTCCCGCTCGGCCGTGACGCCTCGGCAGCAGCATCCGCCCGCGCGACTCGATCGCTGCTCCTCCCGGAGACGCGGACGGCCCGCGGGAGGAGCTCCCACGGGCCGGACACGGTGCGGCTGCGCTCAGCGCGCGCGCTTCTCGCGGACGCGCATGTTGACGTTCACCGGCGACCCCTGGAAGCCGTAGATCTCGCGCAGGCGGCGCGCGATGTAGCGGCGGTAGCCCGGGTCGAGGAACCCGGTCGTGAAGAGGACGAATGTCGGCGGGCGCGACGAAGCCTGCGTGCCGAAGAGCACGCGGGGCTGCTTGCCTCCGCGGAGGGGGTGCGGGTGCGCCGCGGTGAGCTCGGCGAGGAACGCGTTGAACTTGCCCGTCGGGATGCGCGTGTCCCACGACTCGAGGGCGAGCTCGAGCGCCGGCACGAGCTTCTCGAGGTGGCGGCCGGTGCGGGCCGAGATGTTGACGCGGGGCGCCCACGCCACGTGGGCGAGGTCGGTCTCGATCTCGCGCTCGAGGTAGCGGCGGCGCTCGTCGTCGAGGAGGTCCCACTTGTTGAAGGCGAGCACGAGCGCCCGGCCCGACTCCAGCACCAGGTCGATGATGCGGACGTCCTGCTCCGAGATCGGCTGCGAGACGTCGAGGACGACGACGGCGACCTCGGCCTTCTCGAGCGCCGTCGAGGTGCGCAGCGACGCGTAGAAGTCGGCGCCCTGCTGGAGGTGCACGCGGCGGCGGATGCCCGCGGTGTCGACGAAGCGCCAGACCTTGCCGGCGATCTCGACCTGCTCGTCGACCGGGTCGCGCGTGGTGCCGGCGAGCTCGTTGACGACGACCCGCTCCTCCCCCGCCGCCTTGTTGAGCAGGCTGGACTTGCCGACGTTCGGGCGGCCGAGGATCGCGACGCGGCGCGGCCCGCCGACCTCGCGCTTGGCGACGGCCGACTCCAGAGGGAGCTTCTCGACCACCGCGTCGAGAAGGTCGGCGACGCCGCGGCCGTGGACGGCCGAGACGGGGCGGGGCTCGCCCAGGCCGAGCGACCACAGCGAGGCGGCGTTCGGCTCCTGGCGGGCGTCGTCCACCTTGTTGGCGGCGAGGAAGACCGGCTTCTTCGTCTTGCGCAGCAGCTTCACGACGTGCTCGTCGGTCGCGGTCGCGCCCACGTTCGCGTCGACGACGAAGATGACGGCGTCGGCGAGGTCGATGGCGATCTCGGCCTGCATGGCGACGGAGGCGTCGATGCCGCGGGCGTCGGGCTCCCAGCCGCCGGTGTCGACGATGGTGAACGCCCGGTCGATCCACTCCGCCTTGTAGGACACGCGGTCGCGCGTGACGCCCGGGGTGTCCTCGACGACGGCCTCGCGGCGGCCGAGGATGCGGTTCACCAGCGCGGACTTGCCGACGTTGGGGCGGCCCACGATCGCCACGACCGGGAGTGCGGGGAGGTAGCGGACCTCGTCCGAGTCCTCCCCGGCGAACTCGAGGAGGTCGAGGTCCTCCTCGTCGAGGTCGTAGTCCTCGAGTCCGCTGCGGAGCGCCTGCGCGCGCGAGGAGGCGAGCTGCTCGTCGAGGTCGCCGAGGCGCTCGACGAGGTCGTCGTCTCCGAAGTTCAGCTCGTCGTCACCGACGTGCGTGTCCTGTGCCATGACCGGCCCTTGCTCTCGAAGTTCGGACCTCGGCGACGACCGCGTCGACGGTCTGCTCGAAGTCGAGATGAGTGGAGTCGAGAAGAGTGACTCCTTCTGCGGCGTTCATGAAGTCGACCACCTGCGAGTCGGCGCGGTCCCTCGACCGCAGCGCCTGACCCGTCGCCTCGGCGGATTCCGTGGTGACCTCGCGCGAACGCCTGGCCATTCTAGCCTCTTCGCTCGCCGTCAGCAGGATCCGGACCGGAGCGGTCGGTGCGACGACCGTCGTGATGTCGCGGCCCTCGACGATGATGCCCTCCCGGCGCGTCTCGCCGATGATCCTCCGGAACAGCAGGGTGATCCTCCGACGGACCTCGGGGACCTTCGCCACGGCCGAGACCCGCGCGGTCACCCGGGGCTCGCGGATGGCGGCGGTCACCTCGGTCGGACCGACCCACACCGAGTACGACTCGGGGTCGGTGCCGATGGAGTAGTCGAAGCCGTCGAGCGCGTCGACGATCGCGTCCTGGTCCTCGAAGTCGAGGCCGCGGTCGAGCCCGTGCCAGGCGAGCGCGCGGTAGGCCGCTCCCGTGTCGAGGAACTCGAAGTCGAGGCGGCGGGCGGCAGCCCTCGACACGCTGGACTTGCCGCTGCCGGCCGGGCCGTCGATGGCGACCACGACGGCCTCGCCGAAGTCGCCCTGCTCGGCGGCCTCGGAGCGCGCCTCGCGCTCGGGAGCCGCGCCCCCGTCCTCCGGGATGCTCTGCTGTGCCCGGCGGGCGGGCGTCATCCTGTTCAGGCCGCCCTCCTGCCTGTTCTGCTCGGTGCTCATCCGGCGATCCTCCAGCCGCGTATGGTCAGTTCTTCGGTCAGCGGCGCGACCGCTTCGGGCACCACCGAGATCTCGGCGAGACCCACTCGGCGCCCCTGCGCGTGCTCGAGGCGCACGTCCTCGAGGTTGACGCCCGCCTCGCCGATCTCGACCAGGAGTCGCGCGAGGGTTCCGGGAGAGTCGTCGACGAGGACGATCAGGGTCGAGAAGCGCTGGTCCTGGCCGTGCTTGCCGGGCAGGCGCGCCACTCCGGCGTTGCCCGCGGCCAGGTGCTCGGCGAGCACGCGGCGCGAGCCGGGCGCCTCGAGGTCGCGGAGAGCGTCGGCGACCGCGGCGACGTCGTCGCGGAAGGCGTCGAGCACCGCGACGACGTGCTCGCGGTTCGCGGCCAGGATCTGCATCCAGAGCTCGGGGGCCGAGGCCGCCAGGCGCGAGACGTCGCGGACGCCCTGCCCGGCGAGGCGGAGCGCCGCGTTCGGGGCGTCGAGGAGGCGCTGGCCGAGCAGTGACGAGATCACCTGCGGGGCGTGCGAGACGAGGCCGACCGAGAGGTCGTGCTCCTCCGGGTCCATCTCGACGATGGTGCCGCCGAGGTCGAGAGCGAGGCCCTCCACCCGCGCGAGCGCGTCGGGCGCGGTCTCGCCGTCGCGGCAGATCACCCAGGGCCGACCGACGAAGAGGTCCCCCCGCGCGGCGACCGGTCCGCCGCGCTCGCGGCCGGCCATCGGGTGCGAGCCGATGTAGCGGGCGAGGTCGACGCCGCGGGAGCGCAGCTCGCGCAGCGGCTGGGTCTTGACGCTCGCCACGTCGGTGACGACGGCTCCGGGGTGCGCCGCGAGCTCGCGCTCGACGACGCTCGCGGTGACGTCAGGGGGGACGCAGACGACGACGACGGAGGGCCGGTCGTCGGCGGAGGCGGCGCGGCCGGCCCCGTAGTCGATGGCGAGGGAGAGGCTCGCGGGCGAGGCGTCGTCGAGGACGACGTCGATCCCGCGGGAGGCGAGGCCGAGGCCGATGGAGGCGCCGAGCAGTCCGGAGCCGACCACCCGCACCGTCCCGGTCGTCCGCATCGCGGGCGGCGCGGGGTGCAGGAGCTCGTTCACCCCGACAGCCTAGCGATCGGCGCGGCGCTGCTTGTCGGCGCCGGACCGGCGCGGAGGACCGTCGCTCCGCCCGCCGCCGGCGGAGGAGCCGCCGCGATCGGACGACCGTCCCGCCGAGCCGCCGCGGTCGGACGACCGTCCGGACGATCCGCCGCGATCCGAGGATCGCCCGGCCGAGCCGCGCTCCGCCGGGGCGACGCGCTCGCCGCTGTCAGGCCGGGGCCGCCGCGCACCCGCGCTCACCTTCTTCGAGGGGACCGCAGGAGCGGCCGCCACCGCCTCGCCGCCCTGCCGCGCGATCGTGAGCAGCGCGCCCAGCTCCTCCCGGGTCAGGTCGCGCAGATCGCCCGAGCGCAGGGTGCCCAGGTGCAGCGGCCCGAACTGGCGCCGGACGAGCTCGATCACCGGGTGGCCGACCGCCGCCATCATCCGGCGGACGACCCGGTTGCGACCGGAGTGCAGGGTGATCTCGACGAGCGAGGCGTTCGAGCGGCCCTCCGGCCGGCCGAGGAGACGCGCCTTGTCGGCGGCCACCGGTCCGTCGTCGAGCTCGATCCCGGAGGTCAGCGTCGCGATCGTCTGCGGGAGCACCTGCCCGTGCACCTTCGCGATGTAGGTCTTCGTCACTCCGAACGACGGGTGCGCGAGGACGTGGGCGAGCTCGCCGTCGTTGGTCAGCACCAGCAGGCCCGAGGTCTCGGCGTCGAGGCGCCCGACGTTGAACAGCCGCTCCTCGAAGTTCTTCGTGTAGAGGCTGAGGTCGGTGCGTCCGTTCTCGTCCGCCAGCGAGCTGACGACGCCGATCGGCTTGTTGAGCATGACGTAGCGGCGCGAGGTGTCCAGCTGCACCGCGACCCCGTCGACCTCGATCCGGTCGGTCGCCGGGTCGATGCGGCGGCCGAGCTCGTCCGCCACCTCGCCGTTGACGCGGATCCGCCGCGCCACGATCATCTCCTCGACCACTCGTCGGGAGGCGACCCCCGCTGCCGCGAGGACCTTCTGCAGTCGTTCGCCGTCGGGGCCGCTGTCAGGCGCGCTCATCGAATCCGTCTCTTCCGTCGCTCAGTAGGGGGGAGATCTTCGGCAGCTCGTCGAGCGAGGTGAGGCCGAGGTGCACGAGCAGCTGCTCGGTGGTGCCGTAGAGGACCGCGCCCGTCTCGGGGTCGTGGCCGACCTCCGCGATGAGGCCGCGGCCGAGGAGGGTGCGCGCGACGGAGTCGACGTTGACCGCGCGGATCTGCGCGACCTGACCGCGCGAGACCGGCTGCTTGTAGGCGATCACGGCGAGCGTCTCGAGCGCCGCCTGCGAGAGCCGCGTCGGGTTCTGCGTCAGGACGAAGTCCTTGACCACCGGGTCGTACTCGCGGCGCACGTAGATCCGCCAGCCGGCACCGACCTCGCGCAGCTCGAAGCCCCGGCGGATCGCCCCGTCGGCGCCGTCGTAGTCGGCGACCAGGCGCTCGATCGACTGGCGGACCACGGCGATCGGCCTCGACAGCGCGGTCGCGAGGGAGGCGAGCGGCTGCGGCTCGTCCGCGACCATCAGGATCGCCTCGATCGCCCGGTCGATCTCGAACGCGACGGTCCCGGGGCCGGCGTCAGGAGTCATAGTCGGCTCCGAGCGCGGCGAGGCTCGCATCGCTCCACTGCTCGGCGACCCAGCGCAGCGTGAGCTCGCCGAGCGGCTCCGGCTGGTCGAACGAGATCGCGGCGTGCCGGTAGAGCTCGAGCACGGCCAGGAAGCGCGCGACGATCACGCCTTTCTCGTCGGCGTCCGCGATCAGCTCGCCGAAGGTGGCCCTCCCGCGGGCGCGCAGCATCGCCACGACGTGGGCGGCCTGCTCCCGGATGCTGATCTGCGGGGCGTGCAGGTGGTCCAGGCCCACCGTCGGCAGCTCGCGCGGAGCGAGGGCGACGGTCGCGAGGGCGGCGAAGTCGGCGGGCGACAGGGTCCAGACGAGCTCCGGCTTCGCGGACCGGTACTCCTCCTCCAGAGGCACGTCGCGCACGTGGCGGGCGGTCTCGATCGCGATCCGCTCGGCGAACCACGACGACACCTGCTTGAAGGCCCGGTACTGCAGGAGCCGGGCGAACAGCAGGTCTCGCGCCTCCAGCAGCGCCGCGTCCTCCGCGTCCACGAGCTCGCCCTGGGGCAGGAGTCCGGCGATCTTCAGGTCGAGGAGCGTCGCGGCGACGACGAGGAACTCCGACGCGCGGTCCAGCCCCTCGAGCGAGTCGATCCCGTGCAGGTACGAGAGGAACTCGTCCGTCACGGCGCTCAGCGCGATCTCGGTGATGTCGACCTGCTGCTTCGCGATGAGGCTCAGCAGGAGGTCGAACGGACCCTCGAAGTTGGTCAGCGCGAGGTGGAACCCGGTGGGAGCGGCGCGCTCCTCGAGGAGGACCTCAGGCGACCGCGCCACGCGAGATCAGCTCCCTGGCGAGCTTGCGGTACGCCTTCGCGGCGTTGTGCTCGGGCGCGAACTGGGTGATCGGGACGCCGGACACGCTGGCGTCCGGGAACTTCACCGTGCGGCCGATCACCGTCTCGAGCACGCTGTCGCCGAAGGCGTCGACCACCCGGTCGAGCACCTCACGCGAGTGCAGGGTGCGGGAGTCGTACATCGTGGGCAGGATGCCGTCGAGCTCGATCACCGGGTTGAGCCGGTCGCGGACCTTGTCGATCGTCTCGATCAGCAGGGCGACGCCGCGCAGCGCGAAGAACTCGCACTCGAGCGGGATGAGGACGCCGTGGCTCGCGGTGAGCGCGTTGACCGTGAGCAGACCCAGCGAGGGCTGGCAGTCGATCAGGATGACGTCGTAGTCCGCGCTCACCTTGCGGAGCACGCGAGCGAGGATCTGCTCGCGCGCGACCTCGTTGACGAGATGGACCTCGGCGGCGGAGAGGTCGATGTTGGCCGGGATGACGTCCAGGCCCGGCACGCGGGTCCTCCGGATCGCCTCGGCCGGGTCCTTCACGGTGCCGAGGAGCAGGTCGTAGATCGTGATGGCGTCGTAGGTCGTGACCCCGAGGCCGGCCGAGAGGGCGCCCTGCGGGTCGAAGTCGATGGCCAGCACGCGGCGGCCGTACTCGGCGAGGGTCGCGCCCAGGTTGATGGTCGTCGTCGTCTTGCCGACGCCGCCCTTCTGGTTGCAGAGCGAGATGATCCGAGCGGGGCCGTGACCGGTGAGCTCCACCGGCAGCGGGAAGTCGCGCAGGGGGCGGCCGGTCGGGCCGAGCGTCGGGGCTTCGAGACCGGTGAGCTCGGCCTTGTCGTCCGTCTTGCGTGTCACCTGCGTCGTCCTCGCTTCCGTGGCGGCGTGCGCTCCCGCGCGGCCTCCGACGAGTGTACCGGCGCCCCGCTCCCCGGCCGCCGCGCCCCGCCGCGCGGGGCCGCGGCTCTAGCGCCGCGCTCGCGGGTGCGCGGACGTGTAGACGTCCCGGAGCGTGTCCGCCGTCACCAGCGTGTAGATCTGCGTCGTCGCCACCGAGGCGTGCCCGAGGAGCTCCTGCACCACGCGGACGTCGGCACCGCCCGCGAGCAGGTGGGTCGCGAACGAGTGCCGGAAGGTGTGCGGCGAGATCTCCCGGTCCAGCCCGGCCTTCTCGGCGACGGCGCGGATGACCAGCCAGGCGCTCTGCCGCGACAGGCGGCTCCCGCGGACCCCCAGGAAGAGCGCCGGCGTCGCGCGCCCCCTCCGCGAGAGCTCGGGCCGCGCACGGACGAGGTACTCGTCGACCGCCTCGCGGGCGAAGCGGCCGAGCGGCACCATCCGCTGCTTGGACCCCTTGCCCGTCAGCCGCACCACCTCCGCGGCGACCACGTCGTCGACGTTCAGGTCCACCGCCTCCGAGATGCGCGCGCCCGTCGCATAGAGCAGCTCCAGCAGGGCCCGGTCCCGCAGGTCCGCGAGCTCCTCGCCGCGCGCCGCGTCGAGCAGTGCCGCCATCTGCTCGACCGTGACCGCCTTCGGCAGGGTCATCGGGATCTTCGGCGGCACCACGTCCCGGGCCACGTCGTCCGCGACGACCCCCTCCTCGAGGGCGAAGCGGTGCAGCCCTCGGACGCTCGAGAGGATCCGTGCGCGCGAGCTCGCCGCGAGCGGCCGCTCCGGGCGTGCGGCCAGCCAGGAGGAGAACTCCCCCACGTCGACCCGTCCGAGCTGCGCCAGATCGACGGTCCCGCGCTCCTCGAGCCAGCCGAGGTAGAGCTCCAGGTCGCGCCGGTAGGCCGCGAGCGTGTGCGCCGAGAGCCCGCGCTCCACGCTCGCCTGCCGGAGGTACGCCTCGGCGCAGGCGCGGGGGCTCACCCCCGGGGGTGGCGGACCCGCGGGTGGCGCGTCCACGGCGAGGACGCGTCGCCCAGCCCGTCCCAGTCGCGCGAGCGGAACGCGTGCGCCGCGAGCACCGCGATCGTCAGCGAGGGGTTCTGCACCCGGCGGGCGAGGACCGCCTCGACCGCCTCGTCCAGCGGCACCCACCGCAGCTCCATGTCCGCCTCCTCCGCCTCGCGGTCGAAGGCGGAGCCGGTGGACGAGAGCCCGCGGGCCAGGTAGATCCGGATGACCTCGTCGCTGCCGCCCGGCGAGGTGGCGAACTCCGAGAGCAGGTCCCAGCGCTCGGCCTGCAGGTCCGTCTCCTCGCCCAGCTCCCGCTGAGCGGCGACCAGGGGATCCTCGCCCTCGACGTCGAGCAGGCCGGCCGGGATCTCCCACTCGCGGGTGCGGACAGGGTGCCGGTACTGCTTGATCAGGGCGACGCGGTCCTCGTCGTCGAGGGCCAGCACGGCGACGGCTCCCGTGTGATCGAGGAACTCCCGGCGCAGCTCGCCGCCGCCGTAGCGGAACGTCTCGGCGCGGACGCCCCAGACCATCCCGTCGAAGACGCGCTCACTGGTCAGGACCTCCGGCTCGACGAGCTCGTCCGACAGCGGCTCACTCATCGGCGCCCGCCTCCGATGCCGGGAAGAGGCGCGAGGCCTCCTGACGCTCGAGGGCGGCGGTCACGAGGCCGCGGAAGAGCGGGTGCGCGGCGTTCGGGCGCGAGCGGAGCTCCGGGTGCGCCTGCGTGCCCACGTAGTAGGGGTGCTTCTCGCGGGGCAGCTCGACGTACTCCACGAGGTGGCCGTCGGGCGAGAGGCCCGAGAACCAGAGCCCCGCCTCGGCGATCCGGTCGCGGTAGCGGTTGTTGACCTCGTAGCGGTGACGGTGGCGCTCGGCAGCCTCAGGTGCGCCGTACACCTCGGCGACGATCGAGCCCTCGGCGAGCTCGGCCGTGTAGAGGCCGAGGCGCATCGTGCCGCCCATGTCCCCGGACGCGAGGATCTCGACCTGCTCGGCCATCGTCGCGATGACGGGGAACTCCGTCTCCGGGTCGAACTCCGACGACGAGGCCCCCTCGAGGCCGGCCTCGTTGCGGGCGTACTCGATGACCATGCACTGCAGGCCGAGGCAGAGCCCGAGGGTCGGTATCCCGTTCTCCCGCGCGAAGCGCAGCGCGCCGAGCTTGCCCTCGATGCCGCGGATGCCGAAGCCGCCGGGCACGCAGATGCCGTCGAGCTCGGAGAGCGCCTTGGCCGCAGCCTCGGGGTCCTCGAGCCCGTCGGAGGCGATCCAGCGGATGGCGACCTTCGTCTGCTGCGCGAAGCCGCCGGCTCGCAGAGCCTCCGTCACGGAGAGGTAGGCGTCGGGCAGGTCGATGTACTTCCCGACCAGGCCGATGGTGACCTCGTGCTTGGGCTCGTGCACGGCCTCGAGCAGTCGCGACCAGCCGTCCCAGACGACCTCGCCGGCCGGGAGGCCCAGCTGGTCGATGATGTAGGCGTCGAGGCCCTGCTCGTTGAGCATCTGCGGGATCTCGTAGATCGACGCGACGTCCTTGGCGTTGACCACGGCCTGCTCGTCGACGTCGCACATCAGCGCGATCTTGCGCTTGTTCGACTCCGACACGGGCCGGTCGCTCCGCAGCACCAGGGCGTCCGGCTGGATGCCGATCGAGCGCAGCGCCGCGACGGAGTGCTGGGTGGGCTTGGTCTTCTGCTCACCGGAGGCGCCCATGAAGGGCACCAGCGAGACGTGCACGAAGAAGACGTTGCGGCGGCCGAGCTCGTGGCGGACCTGGCGGGCCGACTCGATGAACGGCTGGCTCTCGATGTCGCCGACGGTGCCGCCGATCTCGGTGATGATGACGTCCGGCTGCGGGTCGTCCTCCGACTGGAGTCGCATGCGCCGCTTGATCTCGTCCGTGATGTGCGGGATGACCTGGACCGTGTCGCCGAGGTACTCGCCGGCGCGCTCGCGCGCGATGACCCTCGAGTAGATCTGGCCGGTCGTGACGTTCGCGGCCTGGTTCAGGTTGATGTCGAGGAAGCGCTCGTAGTGGCCGATGTCGAGATCGGTCTCGGCGCCGTCGTCGGTCACGAAGACCTCGCCGTGCTGGAACGGGTTCATCGTCCCCGGGTCCACGTTGAGGTACGGGTCGAGCTTCTGCATGACGACGCGCAGCCCGCGCGCGGTCAGCAGGTTGCCCAGGCTCGCGGCCGTGAGTCCCTTGCCGAGCGAGGAGACGACACCGCCGGTGACGAAGATGTGCTTCGTGATCTTCGAGGGGGCGTCCTGCCCGGCCGTCGAAGCGTTCCGGGTCGAGGACCCGGAGGAGCCCTCGGGATCCGAGGGAGAAGAAGAGGAAAGGCCCGCGTTCGTAAAGTCCACCACGGGGTTCCACCGTAACAGCAGAACGGCGGCGGCGGACCGCCCGGGACGGATCGATGTCGTCCAGGGCCGCTCGCGATCAGCCCCGCCGACTCGATTCGAGGAGCTCCCGCGCATGAGCGAGAGCGTTGGCGGAGTCGGTGAGCCCCGAGAGCAGGCGCGCCATCTCGGACACCCGCTCCTCGGAGTCGAGCTGCGTCACGGCGCTCGAGGTCACCGCGCCGTCCGAGCCCTTCTCGACGCGGAGGTGGTTCGTGGCGAATGCGGCGACCTGCGCGAGGTGGGTCACCACGATGACCTGCGACGTCTCGGCGAGCCGCGCGAGCCGTCGGCCGATCTCGATCGCCGCCGCTCCGCCGACCCCTGCGTCGACCTCGTCGAAGACGAACGTCGGCACGGGGTCGTTGGCGGCGACCACGACCTCGATCGCGAGCATCACCCGCGAGAGCTCGCCTCCCGAGGCTCCGCGGGCGAGGGGCCGGGGTGCGGCCCCGGTGTGCGGCTGGAGCAGCATCTCGACGGAGTCGCGCCCGTGGATGCTCGGCTCCCCCGCGGCCGTCACCTTCACGTGCAGGCGCGCATCCGCCATGGCCAGCGCGGTGAGCTCGTCGCTGACCCGCTCCCCCAGCTCGGCGGCCGCCGCGGTCCGCAGCTCGGTCAGCCGGGTCGCGAGGCGGTCGACGAGGTCCGCGTCGGCCGCGGTGTCGGCCTCGAGAGCCGCGATCCTCTCGTCGTCGCCGTCGAGCTCGAGCAGGCGGAGTCCGGAGGAGTCCACCAGGTCGAGCACGTCGTCCAGCGTCGGTCCGTAGGTGCGGGCGAGCAGGGACAGCTCCGCCCGACGGTTCTCGATCAGCTCCAGGTCGTGCGCGCCGTCGAGGTCGAGCTCCGCCAGGTACGAGGAGAGCCCTCCGGCGGCGTCGACGAGGAGCACCGCCGCCTCGCCGAGCGTCTGGACCGTCGGCTGCAGCGCGGCGTCGTGCTCGGCCGCCCGCTCCAGCACGCGCCGCGCCGTCTCGAGGAGCCCGAGCGCGTCCCGCCCGTCCAGCTCCTCGGACGAGATCGCCTCGCGGGCCTCGCCGGCGGCGAGCCGGAGCTGCTCGATGCTCCCGAGCCGGGCGGACTGCGCCGCGAGCTCGACGTCC
This sequence comes from Rathayibacter sp. AY1G1, assembly GCF_002932095.1. NCBI lineage: Bacteria > Bacillati > Actinomycetota > Actinomycetes > Micrococcales > Microbacteriaceae > Rathayibacter > Rathayibacter sp. AY1G1. The sequence continues at coordinate 3,091 of NZ_PSUZ01000013.1, read as the reverse complement.
TCCCCGCGCTGGGGGGCGACCACCTCGATCTCGGCGAGGGCGGAGCGGAGCCGTTCGGCTTCGCGGGCGCGCGTCTCCCGGGCCTCGGTGAGCGAGTCGAGCTCCTCCCGGTTGGCCCGCCAACGCTCGAAGGCGCTCGCGTAGTCGCGGAGGGCGTCGGCGAGACCGGGTCCACCGAACCGGTCGAGCGCCTCGCGCTGCGCCGCGGCGGAGCGGAGGCGGATCTGGTCCGACTGCCCGTGCACGACGACCAGCTGATCGGCGAGCTCGCTCAGCACGCTGACCGGTGCGCTCCGGCCGCCGACGACGGCTCGCCCGCGTCCCTCCGCCGAGACGGACCGCGCGAGGAGCAGCTCCGGGCCGTCGAGATCGCCGCCGGCGTCGTGGACGCGCTCGGCGACCGGGCCCTCCTCGGGGACCAGCCAGCGCCCCGACACCCAGGCCTGCTTCGCTCCCGAGCGCACCGCGGACGCGTCCGAGCGCGCGCCCAGCACGAGGCCGAGCGCCGTGACCACCATCGTCTTGCCAGCGCCGGTCTCGCCGGTGACCGCGGTGAAGCCCGGTCCGAGCGGGAGCGTCGCCTCGGCGATCACTCCGAGGTCGCGGATCTGCAGCTCTTCGAGCATCGGGCCTTACTCCGTCTCCGCCGACCCCCGCCATCCGCGGATGGGGAGACCGAACTTGTGCACGAGTCGATCGGTGAAGGGGGCGTCGTGCAGGCGTGCGAAGCGCACGGGCACGGGCGAGCGCCGGTAGACGACGCGCGCTCCCGGCGGCAGCTCGTAGGCGCGCCGGCCGTCGGCCCAGAGGACGCCGACGCCGTCGGTCCTCTCCTTGACCTCGACGGCGAGGCTCGACGACGGGCCCACGACGAGGGGCCGCGCGAAGAGGGCATGGGCACTGAGCGGAACGAGGAGCATCGCCTCGACGGTCGGCCACACGACGGGGCCGCCCCCGGAGAAGGCGTAAGCGGTGGAACCGGTCGGAGTGGACACGACGATGCCGTCGCAGCCGAAGCTCGACAGCGGACGTCCGTCGACGCCCACCATGACCTCGAGCATCCGCTCGCGGCTGCCCTTCTCGACGGTCGCCTCGTTGAGCGCCCAGGTCTCGTAGACGACGGCCTCGTCGATCTTGACGCGCACCTGCAGGGTCATCCGCTCCTCGACCGCGTAGTCGCCGTCGAGCGCACGGGCGACGGCGTCGTCGAGATCGTCCCGCTCGCTCTCCGCGAGGAACCCGACGTGGCCGAGGTTCACGCCGAGCAGAGGGGCCGTCCCGGACCGGACGATCTCCGCTGCGCGGAGGATGGTCCCGTCCCCGCCGAGCACGAACACGAGCTCGATGGACTCGAGCGGGACGTCGGACCCGAGCACGGCGACGTCGCTCAGATCCGGAGCGACCGCGACGATGTCGCCCTTGTCGTCGGCGCAGAGGACGGGGTGGGCGCCGGAGTTCCGGAGGCGCTCGACGACGAGGACCGCCGCATCGAGGGAGTCCGTCCGTCCGGTGTGGGCGACGACGAGGATGTTGCGCTCGTCACGAGGGGACTGCATCGAGGGTGTGTCCTTCTGGTCGGTCGACAGCGGCGGACACGATCGCGTCATCCGGTGGTGAGCGCGGTGACCGCGTCCCTCCATTCTGTCGGAATCGTTCCGCGGTCGCGGTGGAGGTGCGCCAGATACTCACGATTCCCAGCGCCCCCCGGGAGTGGCGACTCGGCCAGGCCGACGACGCCGAGCCCCAGGTCCCACGCCGACCACAGGACGTCCGCGAGGGCCTCGCGACGCAGCTCGGGATCCCGGACGATCCCCTCCCGCACTCCCAAGCGGCCGACCTCGAACTGCGGCTTCACCAGCACCACGAAGTCGGCGAGCGGATCCACAGAGGCGGCGACCGGAGGCAGAACCATCCGCAGGGAGATGAAGGACACGTCGGACACGACCAGGTCCGGCACGAGCGCGGTGCTGGCTGCTTCGGCGAGCCGGGCGGCGGTGAGATCCCGCGCATTGAACCCCTCCACCACGTGGACGCGATCGTCGGACCGGATCCGGGGAGCGAGCTGCGCGTGCCCGACGTCGAGGGCGATCACCGAGGCGGCGCCGCGCTCGAGCAGGACCTGCGAGAACCCGCCCGTCGACGCCCCGACGTCGAGAGCGTTCCGGCCGGCGACTCGCACCGTCACGAAGGTGTCCAGGGCGGCGAGCAGCTTGTGGGCGGCCCGGCTGACGTAGTGGTCGAGGCCGGCGACCGCGACATCCTGATCGTCGCGGACGCGGATCGAGGGCTTCAGTCCAGGGACGCCGTCCACCGTCACCAGACCGTCGGCGATCATCCGAGCGGCATGGGTGCGGGACCGGGCGATGCCCCGTTCGGCGAGAGCCGAGTCGAGTCGCGAGTCGTCGGTCATCGGTCGCGGTCCGCGTTCTCGAGTCGGATGCGCAGCTGCTCCTGCAGCTGGACGTATCCGGCCGCCCTCTCGCTGAGCGGAGTCCGCTCGATCCGGAGGAGCTCGTCCGACAGGACGTGCTCTTTCACGGCGTCGAAGCCGTTCTGGAGCGGCCTCGATTCCGGGTAGGGCGTCGGGTCGTGCTGAGTCATCGCTGCTCCTCGTTCCGGAGTCGGGCGACGACGGTCATCGTCGCTCCGGCCGGCCCTGTTCCTCCTCGAACAGAGACCGACCGGTTAAACAGCGATGGCCACCCATTTCTGGGTGGCCATCGTGAATGGTGTCCGGCGGTGTCCTACTCTCCCACAGGGTCCCCCCTGCAGTACCATCGGCGCTGAGAGTCTTAGCTTCCGGGTTCGGAATGTGACCGGGCGTTTCCCTCTCGCTATGGCCGCCGTAACCCTGGCGACACACGCACCCGAGGGCACATGGTCAAATCTGGGTTACACGCCGTGCGTGTATTCAATTGTTCCGCTCCTCCCGAAGGAGGATGCGGGGTGCCCGTCTTCTGGGAACCACAAAGTGGACGCAAGCAATCTCTGACCACTCCTACCAGCCTTTACAACGGTATGAGTGTAGTGATTATCAAGTTATCGGCTTATTAGTACCGGTCAGCTCCGACAGTCTTTAGTCCTGTCTTCC